>JBMCXL010000280.1:0-4630 GCA_048621015.1 Phycisphaeraceae bacterium | reverse complement strand
GCCCAGCTCTGGGGCGAGCGTGTGTCCGGGTCGTTGATGCGCGCCCCCGGCGGCGGCTCAATCAAACCGGCGCGCACCGGATCGTTCATGCGCCCCATCCACTCCTCCAGGCGCCGGCGCATGTCCGCCAGCACCTCTCGATGCGCCGGCTCCGCGACGAGGTTGCGCCGCTCACCCGGGTCGAGCACCAGGTCGAACAGCTCCTCCTCGGCGATCACCTGCTCGCCCCAGCCATGCTCGAGCAGGTAAGACTTGCTCGGACTCTCATCACAGTTGGGCAGCACCCGTCGCGTGCGATGGTTGAATCGGCGAATGTATTTCCATCGCTGCGTGCGGACGCACCGTTCGGGCTGGTATGCCGCGTGATAGTTGATCTGCCCGAAGATGGCGTCGCGCACCGCGTCGCGCTCGCCACGGATCAACGGCAGCAGCGAAACGCCGTGCAACCCCTCGGGCGGTTCGATGCCGACCAGTTCGCAGATCGTCGGATAGAAGTCGATGTGACTGACCAGGCCATCGATCAGCTTCCCGCCCGTGCAGCCGCCGGGGCCGCGCCAGATGCTGAACACGCCCAGGCCTCCGTCGGTGAGATTGCACTTGCGCTCGGGGAACGCCAGGCCGTGGTCCGTGGTGCAGACGATCAAGGTGCGCTCGGCGAGGCCGGCTTCCTCCAGCGCGGCGAGCACCTCGCCCACCGCGCGATCCAGCGCCTCGATCCCGGCGTGCGTCACCGCGGCATGGGCGCGCGTCGCCTCGGTATCCGGCAGCCCCGGCGGCGGACTGACCCAGCGCGCGTCCTTGGCCGGGCCCTTGTAGAGATGCGGCTTGGGGAAGCCGACGTCGAGGAAGAACGGCTCGCTCGGCGCGGCGCGCAGCCACTGGCTCGCCCCGCGCGCGACCGGTGCGTAGTGATCATCGGGGCGCTGGGGGTTCGGCTGCGGATCGATGACCGTGTGGTAGCCGACCTCGCCCTCGCGCCCGTGCGCGATGACGTGCTGCGTGCCGCAGAGCGCCGCGTGATAACCGCCGCGCTCACCGAGCTGATACGCCAGGTGCTCGCGCGGATCGTTGAGCGCGAACCCCCGATGCGCCAGACCCGTCATTCCGTTCGCGTGCGGATAGCGCCCCGTCAGCAGCGCCGCGCGGCTGGGGCTGCACGTGGGATTGGCGCAAAACGCCTGGCGCATCGTCACCCCCTGCTCGGCGAGCCGTTGCAGGTTCGGCGTGGCGACGGGATAGCCGTACGGCCCGATGCACCGGCCGGTGTCGTGACAATGCAGGTACAGCACGTTCGGACGTGTCGACATCGATCGGCATCCTTTTCACAACGTGAATCGAGCGGCCCTGACGGGAGCGGCCGCCATGATAGCAGTGTTGAGCCGATCCATGCGAACGCGGCGGCGAACAGCAGATCGTCGCACGATTGACTGAAGCGAGGATCAGAAACTGTTTCACCACGCAAGCGCGACCCCGCGGAAGGCTCGCGGGCTCGCCATCCGCGGGCTTGGGGAGCGCGGGGAGATGAGCGCTCAAGATCGTCATCCACTTTCGATCAGCGCAGCGCGCACCGCGAAACGCCCGTTGGTCATATTCACGGCTTGCACGATGCTCGCGTCCATCGGCCGTGACATACCTCCCCGACGCGCTCACGCGGAGCGCGCCGGCGCGGGCGGGATCAGCTCCGACAGCGCCACTTCTCGCCGCTCGACCGCGGCGCGCTCGGCGGCGAACACGGGAAACAGCGCCTGGAGGCCGTCCTCCAGCGACGGCCGGGCGCTGCCGCCTTCGCGGATGGCGCGGTACCAGTTCAACACGTTCAGATAGGGCGCTTCGGGCGGAGCCTCCGGCAGCGCGATCGGCTCGCGCGGCTCGGGCTCACCGCGCTGGCGGTGCTGGAACCAGGCGCCGGCGCCCATCGTCTCCACGTACAGGTTTCCTATCGTGCCGAAGACGCGCGCCTCGTGCACGTACCCGGTGATGTGATAGCAGTTGAGTGTGCCGAGCATGCCGTTTTCGTGGCGGATCAGGACGTTGGCCACGTCTGCGGTCTCGGTGGCGGGATGCGCATCGTAGCGCATCATGGCCTGCACCGACTGGATCGGGCCGAACAGTTGCACCAGCCGATGCAGCGCGTGGACGCCGCATTGGAAGAGCATGCCGCCGGGGTTGCGATCGGCCGCGCCGCGCCAGTCCCCGGGGCGGATCATCAGGCCGCCGGAGTGCGAGCTGTTTTCCTCGTAGCAAACCACGGTGCCGAACGCGCCCTGCTGCGCGAGAGGCTGGTAAGCGCGCGCCAGCGCGTCGCCTTCGATGGCGGTGTGCCCGATGCCGATGATGCAGCCGGTGCGCCGCTCGGCCTCGCGCAGCTTTTCGCCTTCCTCGACGCAGGTGCACACCGGCTTCTCGATGAACACGTGCAGACCCGCTGCCATCGCCCGTAGCGCGAACGGCGCGTGCGTGTCCGCGCCCGTGGAGATCACCACCGCTTCGAGCCCGTCGTGCGCGAGCATCGCATCGAAATCGTCGTAAGGCGTCGCGCCCTCCGCGCGACTGACCTCTTCGAGCACCTCCGGCGCACGATCGCAGCACGCCACGAGATCAAAGTAGCCGGCCTGGCGCATTGTCTCCCGTCGATGCTTGCCAAAGCCCCCCAAGCCCACCATGCCCACACGTAATGCCTGCTTCATGATGAATGTTTCCTCCCTCGGCGCTGGCATCCATGAAACGCTCAGTCGACCTGGATGCCCTGCTTCTCCAGCCAGTCCTTCAGGTCGCCCATCTGCGTGTCGAACACCTCGTGGTCGTAATCCTCTTCGAGCTTGTGGATGTGCTCGGCCAAATCCTCGCGCTCGTGCACCGCTTCGTCGATGCGCTTTTCCCAGTGATCGCTGGTGTCGCGCAGCTCGTCCATGTTCAAGTCCACCTCCAGCAGCGCGGTGAGCTTGCGGCAGACCGTCTCGATGCCCTTGGGATTGCGCCCCTGGATGTAAGCGGGGATCTCCACCACGAACGAGACCATGTCGAGCTGCTGCTGCGGCGCCTCGGTGAGCAGGTAGGCGGAGAAGCTGGACGGCCCCTCGTAATCGGTGAACGGCACGCCGGCCTGCTCCATGCGCGGCTTGAGGTGCGCATCGCTGACGGCGCAGCGCAGGCGCGGCTCGCGCGTGTGAGGGACCATGCCCGCCACGGAACCGACGAAGAAGATCTCCTGCACGCCCATCTGCTGCGCCAGGCCGAACAGCGCCTCGCGGAACATGCGCCAGTGCAGGTGCGGCTCCTTGCCGATGAACATCACGAGGTTGTGCTCGGGCGCGACGTAGAAGGTGTTCTCCGGCGGCTCGAACTCCTGCACGAGGCCGGCCTCGATCTGGACGTGCGGGCGGAACAGGGCGGAGACTTCCATGGAGCCGGGGAAGTTGAAGATGTAGAAGCCCTCGGGGTCGATCTCGGCGAAGGGGTCGGCGCCGGTCTGATCGATGAGCCATTCGACGGTGCCGGTGGAGACGTCGCCGCCGTCCATCCAGCCGGTGAACGCCACGACCATCCGGCCAGCCTCGACCTGGGGCAGGTCTTCCACCTTCAGCGGGTCCGTGCTCATCGCATCACTCCCTTCCAGCCGTTTGCGCGTGGCCCAGTGGCCGAGTGGTCCAGCCCCCAAGTCACTGGACCACTCGGCCACTGGGCCACTTTCTTCTCCCCTTCATCGGCCATTGTAAGAGCCATCCGACAGCCGCACCGGCTCGCCCCGCCCCGATCCCGCCGAGGGGTTGCGACCCGGGGCAGAATACCGACAAGCAATTATATTTACTGGACTTACGAAAAACGGAACGCATTCGTCCCCCATTGGCGGCCCGAGCCGGTATAATGGCAAAGCCTGCCCGCCTTCTCACGGGCCCGCGTCGGCGGCGTATGCCGATGGCGGAGCCAAAAGCCAGTGTCGCCTCCCCGTGCCTCACCGCGAGCGACCCACTCTTGGTCGCGGCGGTGCCGTGGGCTGCGGTCCAGGCGGAGCGGGTAGGCCGCGAAGGCCCTGACCAGTTGAATACGGAGCAACGGAAGCAGATATGCACATTCTCGACATTCTCGAACGCGACCCGGTCACCCTGTCGATCGAGTTCTTCCCGCCCAAGACCGATGAGGCGGCGCAGACGCTCGACGAGACGCTGGACGTGCTCGGCCGGTACAACCCCTCCTTCATCGACCTGACCTACGGGGCCGGCGGCACGACGCGCGACCTGACCGTGGAGAAGGTCTGCCAGGTGCACCAGGCCGGCCACGACGTGGTGCCGCACCTGACCACGGTCTGCCAGAAGGAGTCGGACATTCGGCAGATCATCGAGGCGTACGCCGAGGAAGGCATCAGCAACATCCTCGCGCTGCGCGGCGACCCGCCGCGCTCCATGCCCGACTGGGACCGCAACAACGACGACTTCGGCTATGCCGCGGACCTGGTCAGGTACCTCCAGGAGTTCAACAAGACCGGCAAGCACCCCGACCCGCGCGGGTTCGGCATCGGCGTGGCCGGCTTCCCGGAAGGGCACCCCGCCGAGCCGCAGCGCGTGCGCGAGCTGGAGTATCTGAAGCAGAAGGTGGATGCCGGGGCGCACTACATCTGGACGCAGTTCTTCTT
>JBMCXL010000279.1:0-4704 GCA_048621015.1 Phycisphaeraceae bacterium | reverse complement strand
TCGTAACAAGGTAGCCGTAGGGGAACCTGCGGCTGGATCACCTCCTTTCTAAGGGATAACTTAGACGCGACGTCGGAGCGATCCGACGCGTGAATGTCAACGTACCCTCGCCTCATCCAACGGACGCCCACGGCCAAAAGGGCAACGGCCGGCGCCCCGCGGTGAGATAGCGGCATGGCAACATGTCGCCAAAACGACCAACTGTTCACTTGTCAGGGATCAATCCCGACAAATCATCCCGAACCCGTCCAACCCCGCATCCCCGATGCGGGGTTGTTCTTTGCGCGCGCTACGCGCCCCTGCCGCGGCTCCTCCGCCCAACATGCGCCTCGCATGGGTGAGACCGCTGCCTGCACATCGACCGCCCCTGCTTCGCAACCCGCAGCGCCCACGCAGTACCATGGGCAACGACATCGATGGCCGCGCCATCAGTCGCCCCGCCCTTCGGAGCCTGCCATGCCCGAACCGCGCATCCCCCGCCTTCTCTTCGTCTGCACCGGAAACGCCGGGCGCAGCCAGATCGCACACGCCTTGGCCAACCAATCTCTGGGACATCAAGCCTATGTGGCATCCGCCGGCGTCGATCCGTGGAACGACCTCCACCCCATGGCGCGGCAGCTCATGACCGCACGCGGGATCAGCCTCGACGGCCACCATCCCAGGCACGCCGCCTCGCTCAACGATCTACGCTTCGACCTGGTGGTCACCATCGGCGATCCCGCCCGTCGGCAACTGCCCGATCCCCTGCGTCAATCGCGATGGATCCACTGGGATCTGCCTGACCCGGCTGATGCCGACGGCACCGACCGCAGTGAATCCGTCTTCACGCAAACCATCCACTGGATCGAGCAGCGGTTGCCCGAAGTGATCACCTGGATCAAGCGTGCCGCGAATCCCCAGCCGACATGGTCCCCCGGCATCGGCACGGGCTTGTGGTGCCGTGACGAAAGATTTCAACCCGCCAGGCACTTGCCCCTCGCCGCGGCCGCCGGCTTCACCAGTATCGAGCTCAATCTCTACGGCTCATTCGCCTTCGACATTCGCAACCAGGCCAACTATGCACAGCTCAAGCGCACACTCGCCGACTGCGACATGAACGTCGCCTCCATCCACGCACCGGACGGTGGCCACCTCGGCGCAGCCGACCCCGACGCGCGCGAGCAACAGATGGACATCCTCAAGTGGTGCATCGACGTCGCCCAGGATTTGAACGCCGCCACCGTGGTTTCGCACGGCCTGCTTCTGCTTGGAAAGCAATCCCCGCCCGACGAACCCGCCACCGACCGCCGCATCGCCGCGTCGCTCACCGACCTGGCCCCGCTGCTCGAATCAACACCGACCCGCATCGCCTTTGAGAATGGCCGCGGCAATCAGCCCGGCGCGTTTGCCGCCGACGTGCTTCGCCGCCTGCAAGGACACAGCCCCGCCGCCTTCGGCTTCGCCCTCGATTCGGGCCACGCCAATATCGCCGGCGATCTGGACACCATCGTGCGCGACGTTGGCGCACAACTCATCAGCCTTCATCTCAACGACAACGACGGCCAGCGCGATACCCACATGCCTCCCGGCCGCGGCAACGTGAACTGGCCGAGCATCATCGGCTTGCTGAAAAACATCCCCTTTCAAGGCACGATCATGTACGAGATCCTGCCCAGCGACGAGCCGGTCGAAGCAACGTTGAAATGTATCGCCGACTGGCATCGTTCGATGCTCGCCTCCACCGCGCCTGACCCGCCCTCGCGCTCCCGCTGACGCGACGCGACCCGACGTGTCGCGCCCCCTTGTACGCGTTGCGATAAATTCGCAGGCGGTGAAATCGCCTTGTTGTTTAGCGGGCGATCGCAGATCGCCACGGTCACGCCTGCGAAACAATCGCAATCCGTATTACAGCGCCTCCGCCCCCCCCACCGGCACATTGAACGCCAGCAGCGCCGCCTCCGCCTCCGTCATGCGCACCTGCGTCAGCGCCACGTTGCGCACCTGCGGGAACACCTGCCGATACCGCCCCAGCTCGATCCCCAGCAACCGGCAAAGCGTCAACCGCATCAGCGTGTTGTGAAACACCACCAGCACGCGCCCGCCCGCATGCGCGCCTGCGATCGTCTCCAGTGCAGCGCATGCGCGCTCCGCCGCCGCACGCGGGTCTTCGCCATTCGGCAAATGATGCGCCACCGGATCGGCGCGGTACGCCGCGACCGCCTCGGGAAATAGCCGCTCCATCTCCCCCACCGTCCGCCCTTCCCCGTCGCCGAAGTCCAGCTCGCGCAGGCGATCGTCCACGCGCGGCTCCAGCGCCGTCGCGCGCGCCGCCGGCGCCGCCGTCTCCCGCGCCCGCTTCAACGGCGAAACCCACAACGCATCCAGCCGCGCCGTCCGCGCCCACGTCGCCAGCGACGCCGCCTGCTCGTGCCCCCGCGGCGTCAGGTCGATGTCGCTGCGCCCGGCGTAACGGTTCTCCGCATGCCACACCGTCTCACCGTGACGGACCAGGAACAACGTCGTGCTCGTCAACGCTCCGCTCGCTTTCTCGCATGCGCCGCCACCGCCTCCGGCAGCCAGCCGCGCCGCGCCAACGCATTCACCAGTTGGAGATAAGCCTCGTCAAACTTCGCCCGCCCATCCGCGCGCGGCTCGATCGTCTCGCGCACGCGCACCATCTCCCCCGCCACGTCCGCCACGCGCCGCCCGTGCGACGCCGCCAGCACCGCCATTCCCAGCGCCGCCTCCGCCTGCTCCGGCAAACACACCGGCCGACCCAGTACATCCGCGCGAAGCTGGCACCAGTACCGGCTCTTGGCACCCCCACCGGTCAGCCGCAGTTCCCCATCCACCGGCGCCCCGAGCATGTCCAGGTAATCAAAGCACAACCGCTCGACCAGCGCCACCCCCTGAAGCAGCGCCGCATACCGCTGCGCCTCATCCCGCGACTCGCCCAGCATGAACCCCTCCGCCTCCGGCGCGATAAAGGGAAAACGCTCGCCGCGCGACACCAGCGGATACGCCACCACGCCGGCCGGCTCGTATGCCGCCGCGCGGCTGCTCAGCTCATCGAGATCGCGATTCGGAAAATGATGCGTCAGCGCGCCCGCGCCCGTGCTCGAAGCGCCGCCCGGCAGCCAGTTGCCGTCCGGCGAACGATGGCAGTAAACCACGCCCGCCGGATCACGAATCAGCTCCGGCGTCACGCCCTTGAACACCAGCGTCGTTCCCAACACCACGTTCCAACTGCCCACGCGCAGCGCGCCCGCGCCGATCTGCGCGGCGCAACCGTCGGTCATCCCCGCGATCACCGGCGTGCCTTCGGGAATCCCCGTCGCCGCCGCCGCCTCGCGCCCCACTTCACCGATCCCGCTGCCCGGACGCACGACCTCGGGCAGCCAACGCCGATCAATGCGCAGCGCATCCAACACCTCGCCCGGCCAGCGCTCCTCGAGCAGGTCGTAACCGCTCTTCAACGCCGTGCTCGTGTCCGACACCACCTCGCGCCCCACGAGCTGACGGTTGATGAAGTCGGTCTGATGCAGCAGCCGCGCCGCACCGCGCGCAAGCTGATGATGACGCGCCAGCCACACCACCTTCGGCAGCGCCCACGACGGCTGCATGCGATAGCCGAGACGCGCCCACACCTCGCCGCCGACCTCGTTCACCGCGCGCGCTTCCTCCGCCGCGCGCCCGTCGTCGTACATGATCCCCGGTGTCAGCGGCGCGCCCCGCTCGTCCGCCAGGAGCACCGTCCCCGACGTGCCATCCACCGCCACACCCGCGATGCGCTCCGCCGGCAACGCCGCCAGCGCCGCGCGGCACGCCTCGACCACCGCGTTCCACCACGTCGCCGGGTCCTGCTCGTGCCGCACACCGTCGCGCCGACTCGCGAGCTTGCACGTGCCGGCGCCCAGCACCTCCCCCACCGGCGAAACCGCCAGCACGCGCGCGCTTTGCGTGCCCACGTCCACGCCCAACCAGATCGGCCCCGATGTCGTTGCGCCTGACCTCACGTCGCTCGCTCCGCGCTGCGCCGCGCCCGACCCGGCGGCGAACGAACGGGCGCCGAAGCAGCGCGGAAAGTGTAAGCGAAATAAAATGACGACGTGAGCCAGGTGATGATGACCAACCCTCACCCGCCGATCGCTCGTGAGTCACTTCACATCTGCGCCGGGGTGGCTGGAGCCAAGGCCGAAGGCCGTGCCCCAGACGGGGCCGGGCTGCGCTGCGCGAAGCGCCTCTTTCACCCCTCTCAACCCCCCTCCCTTAAGGGAGGGGCAGGGGGAGGGTGAGGCGCGGGTCTACTTTGCATCGCCATCACGCGAATGTGGCGTACATGGTCGCAGAGCGCCCGACCCTCCCCCAACCCCTCCCTGCAAGGGAGGGGGGTTGACGATCGCATGCGCGATCGTGGTGCAGCGCGGCTGTGAAAAACGACCCACCCCCACCGCTCGAAGCGCTTGTCGAGCGGACGGTTTCTGTTATGTTCACCTCCCGTCGCCAACCTGCGGGCGCGTCTCCCCCCGCTCCGGTCTCTGGACCGTTCACCTGCCGCGCCACACCACCTCACGCCGACCCGACCATGGAAAGGAGCGACCCCATGAGCGCGACCGATGCCTCCGCCAACGCCCAGCCCGCCGCGAGCGCCGACACGCCGCCGCGCCGTCTCGGCTACATCGGCATGGGCATCATGGGCCAGCCCATGGCGCGCAACCTGCTCCA
>JBMCXL010000278.1:0-4705 GCA_048621015.1 Phycisphaeraceae bacterium | reverse complement strand
GGGCCGGGTCAAGCTCTCCCGCCGAGCGGTGATCACCGAGGAGCAGGAAAAGGCTTCCGTTGGCGACGAAAAGTAGGTATCCTATCCGCTCGGACGGGGTGGGTTAGGGTCGAGAGTCGCGCACCACGGCCGGCGACGGAGGGATTCCTGTCACCGCATGGCCGGCCACAGACGCGCTTGCGGAGCGTTGTTCACGTGGCGTCTATCGTCCATCGCTTCGCCTCGGCGGATTGTCGGGTTTGAGTCGCTCTGCGGCGTTCGCCCAACAGCCAATCGCTCGTTGTGTACGCATGGGTCGATGCTTGTTGCTGAGTGCCGCAGGGCGGGGTCCTGTCGGGCCTATTCATCCCTTTTGCCTTGCGTCACCTATTCATTTTCATTCTCCATTCATCGAGAGACAGCAACAGCAACAGGAGAGGAGGACATGTCCAATCGCGGCCAGGTCAAGTGGTTCGACCCCAAGAAGGGCTACGGGTTTATCATCGGCCCCGAAGGCCGGGACGTTTTCGTCCACTACTCTCAGATCCAGGGTGACGGCTTCCGCTCACTCAAGGATGGGGAAACGGTCGATTACGAAGTGATCGAGGGGGAGAAGGGCCTGCAGGCACGCAGCGTGCAACGCCTCAACGGCGACGAATAAGCCCGCAAACCTGCGGACGCTTCCCTTTCTCGTTCCACCCGACACGCGCTTTCGTCACAACCACCGCGCACCGCCTCACCACACGGCGCGGGCCATATTCACGTGGACAAAAGCCACGCGCCCCTTGCATCCAAGCCGGTCCTGAGCGACCGCAGGGAGCGAAGGTCCGGCTATCGCCAGCCACGCCCCGCGCCGCCCATGACGCCCCCGCTTCGCCCCGCTATCCTCAACCCACCATGCTCAGCCCCCTGCTGATCGGGATCGGCCTCGGCATCCTGCTGACCGTTCCCCTCGCCTACCTCTGGAACCGGCGCACCGCCCGGCGCGTGCGTCACCTCGAGCAGCGCGCCCGCGCCGCCGAGCGTCTCGCCGAGCTGGGCACGCTCACCGGCGGCCTCGCGCACGAGATCAAGAACCCCCTGTCCACGATCGGCCTCAACGTCCAACTGCTCCAGGAAGACCTCGACGCCGTCGCCGAGCGCGCCGGAGCCGCAAACGTGCCCGAGGAAATGACCGACCGCGTCCGCCGACGGTTCAACTCTCTCACGCGCGAGACCACGCACCTGCGCGGCATCCTCGAAGACTTTCTCCGCTTCGCCGGCCGCATGGAACTCGACCGCGAGCCCACGGACGTCAACGCCCTCGTCGACGAACTGACCGACTTCTTTCAGCCCCAGGCCCAGGCCGCCGGCGTCCACCTGCGCACCCAGCTCGCCGCCGACCCCGCCGACGCCGCCATCGACGCCGGCCTGGTCAAACAAGCGCTGCTCAACCTCATGATCAACGCCACCCAGGCGATGCAGACCGCCCGCGAAAAGAATCAACCCCACGGCGGCGCCGACGAGCTCATCCTCCGCACCGAGCGCGCCCGACACCTCGGCGAGGAAGAAGTCCGCATCCACGTGATCGACACCGGCCCCGGCATCCCCGCCGAGGTCCAGCAGAAAGTCTTCCAGCCTTACTTCTCCACCAAGAAAGGCGGCTCCGGCCTGGGCCTGGCCACCGCGCGGCGCATCGCCGAGGAGCACGGCGGCCGTCTCGCCATCCATGCCGCCCCCGGCCGCGGCACCGAGTTCACCCTCTGCCTGCCCGTCCAACCCGTCGCCCCCACCGCTCCCGACACAAACGCCTGAAGCCCGCTCTCGCGCACGCCGAGGCGAAAAAACCGTCCCCCCCCGCGATCTCCAAGCCCGCGGATGGCGAGTCCGCGAGCCTTCCGCGGGGTCATACTCATCGGACGCCGATCTCGACCGCGGTGTCCACGAGCTTCAAGTGGAACCTATGTCAGGTGGTCGATCGCGCCTCGGCATCGACCTCGGAAACGGCGCCGGTCTTCACATCGTAGATGAAACCGCGCGCGGCCAACGCGCGCAGCCAGGGATGCTCGCGCACGGTCCGAAGCTGCCGGCGCACGTTTTCGCTCAGATCGTCGAAGGAATGGAACGTCTTCGGCGCGGCTGGCTGCTCGCCCGTTTCCTGCGCGAGCCGGTCGGTCAAGCCCCGCTCATCGAGTCCGAGCAGGCCGCAGTCGGTGTGGCCGATGATCATCAGCTCGCGCGTCCCCAGCGCCTGGTGGGAGAGCACCAGCGAGCGCAGCGTGTCGTCGGTGACCACGCCGCCGGCGTTGCGGATGATGTGCGCCTCGCCGGCGCGCAATCCCAGCGTCTTGTACGGATCGAGGCGGGTGTCCATGCAGGTGACGATGACCAGTTGCCGCGCGGGGCGCGGTCCGGTGGGCACCGCCTCGAACCGGCCGCGCGTGCGGTTGGCTTCCAACGCTTGATCGATCTGGGTCATGGCTCTGGCTCCGGCAACGGTGTTGCGGGCAGTTTAACGCCCTCGCGCCGCGATTCACACCGCTCACGCCCGGCCCGCCACCGTGTGCAGCTGCTCGGCCAGCAGCCGCGCGATCGCCTCGGTGATCTCGCTACGGTGCTTGCCTGCCAGCGCCAGCGCGAGCTGCGACTCCATCAACCCATACGGAATCCCCGTGTCGAAGCGCTGCCCCTCGATCGTGCAGCCGGCGTAACCGTCAGTCAGCAGCTTCGCGCGCATGAACTCCTGCGCCGAGGTGAGCTGAATTTCGCCCTTCTCGCGAATGTCGTGCTCGATGTGATGACCCAGCGCCTCGAAAATCGCCGGAGGAAACACGTGCATGCCGAAGTGACAAAGATACGTCCCCGGCGCCAGACCCGGCGTGCGCAGGTGTTCCGCGGCGTATGCCTCGCTCGGCTTTTCCACGATGCGCTCAATGTGATACACACCGTCCGCCGCATCCAGCGCGCGCCCCTTCACCGTGCCGAACAGGTGCAGCCGCTGGCTCGGCGTCGCCTGCAGCGCGGTCATCGCCTCGCAACCCGATTCGCCGTACTTGCGAATGAGCTGCGCCGCGCAATACGCCTCCGTCGCGCTGATGTAGATGTGATCGCCCAGCAGCAGCAGGAACGGCTCGTCACCCACGAACGCCCGCGCCTGATACACCGCATGCCCATAACCCTCCGGCGAGTCCTGGCTCACGAACGTCAACCGCCGACCGAACTCCTCCAGCTTCTCGCTCGCCTCGTGCGCCCACGGCTTGCCGTCGAACGCGCCGAGCGTCTCATCGGTCATCCGCCGAAAGTAATCGCGGTACTGCCGCGCTTCGCCCGGCTGCGTGACGATGCAGATCTCCTCCACCCCCGCGGCGATCGCCTCCTCACCGATGATCTGAATCACCGGCTTGGCCAGCCCGTCGCGGTCGACCAGCGGAAACATCTCCTTCTGCACCGCGCTGCTCGCCGGGTACTGGCGCGTCCCGCGCCCCGCGGCCGTGATCACCGCTTTACGCACTTTCCCGCTCATCTCGCCATTCATCCCGGGTGCACTCCCCTCTCCCTCAACCACTGTTGAATCACCGGTTCAATGCATTCACGCAACCGCTCGTTCGCATAGCCGCACCAGTGCACGGCGCTATGCACATCCAGCGGCGCATCCAGCGCCCGCCCGAAACCATCCGTCAGAATCACCCCCGCGCGCCGCGCGACCAGCGCCCCCGCCACGTCATACGGATGACACACCAATCCCCGCTGCGCCCCACCCGCCGCTTGCTTCTTCGCGCCCACGCGCATCTGCGCGTCATAAAACAACGGGCGCAGATCACAACAGAACCGATCGCGCCCCATCATCAGCTCCACCATCTGCCCCGCCGTGGTGATGTACTGATCGTCGAACACCGCCGCCGCGCCGGGCGTCACCGGTCCCACGCTCGCCTCGACGATGCGCTCCATCAGCTCCGCCGCGAGCACCTTCGTGCCGGGAAAGAAGTTCGCCACCTGCGCAAAACCATGCTCCAGCGTCGCCGCGCGACTCGGCTGCAGCGGCAACGGCGCGTGCGCCGCCCCCCCCTCCACCGCCGCGCGCCGCCCCCACGCCGCGCCGTCGCACGTCGCGCCGAACACGTCGAACCACCCCGCCTTGCTCGTCGGCAGCTCCACCATCACCGCCGCGAGCGCATCATCGAGGCGCGTCGCTTCGCCGCGGTCCTCCGCCACCATCGCGATGAACCACGCCGACCGCTTGTCGTACATCACGTTGCGCGTGCCGTCGATCGGATCGATCATCACGCGATAACCGCGCGCCGCTTGCTTCTTCGCCTCAAAAAGCCGGCGCCCATCCCGCCCGAACCCCTCCGCGACAACCAGCACCGGCTTGCACGTGTCGGGCCACTGCGCCACCGCGCGCTCGATCACCGGCTCGACATGACGATCCACCGCGAAAATCGTGTCGCCCCCCTCCTGCGCCACCGGCAGCGCCAGCTCGGCGCCGCTGCCGCGCGCCGCCGTCACCGCAGCGCGCACCGCCTCCCCCAGCGCCAGCAGCCGGCGCGCCCACGACTCCGGCGATGTCACGGCATCCATGCTCATCCCGTCCCCCCCACTTGCCACTCGATCGCGCCCACCGCCGCCGCCCCGGGACTGGTGCCCTCGAACAGCAGCGTCGGCCGGCCCGTTTCTCCGCTGTAGCGCCGCCGCAGCTCGCCCAGGTTGCGACGCGCTTCGTCACTGTCGCGCATGAGCAGCGCCACCG
>JBMCXL010000277.1:0-4716 GCA_048621015.1 Phycisphaeraceae bacterium | reverse complement strand
TCAATCGGGGCGACAGGATTTGAACCTGCGACCTCTTCGTCCCGAACGAAGCGCTCTGCCAAGCTGAGCTACGCCCCGAGGAGGTGGATCCTCGGTCGCTCGGGACCGTTGCGATCCGGAGCGAACGCATTATTCCGGAGCCGGGCACATCGGTCAAGCTGGGGCTGGAGAGGAAACCTTGGGACGGTTTGCGATGGACGGGACGCAGCGTGGAATAGGGCTCCTCGCCGGGTGCGGCGGCCGGGGAATGGGAGCGGTCGGCGTGCGGAGTGATGGGGGGAAAACGGGGCTGGTTGGGGATGGTGTGACCGTGGCGGGGTGCCTGGGCCGACGGGAGGGGGTTGGGCAGGCTGAGTCGGGGCCTGGCGCCGCTCGTGGTGGAAGCAGGATGCCCCCATCGCGCCGCTCAACAGGCGCCGAACGCGGTCCGCGGTTCACGGCCGATCGTATGAGCGGCAAGGTCCGCGAACGTGGCCGCGACGACCGCGACTTTTTCGTCGCGCCGGGCGCAGCGCGATCGAATCGCGTCGATCGAGTCGAGCTGCGTCACTGCTGGCCGGCCTGCTTGACCAGGATCAGTCGATCGAGATAGATCGCCTTGTTCTTTTCGTTGCCGCCGGTGGTGAAGAAGGTGCAGCCTTCCTCGTCGCCGGGGATGCGGACCTTGCCGATTTCGAAGGTGTGGTACTCACCATCGATGATCTCGTAGTAGCGTGCGTTGCGCACCGTGTTGCCGGCGCCTTCGCGGTAAATGCCCATGGGCAGCGCCCCTTGCTCGGGGCCGATCGGTTTGCTCATGTCGGGCTCGATGCGCACGCTGGCGTGCAACGTCCAGGTGCCTTCGGGCACGTCGCGGAAGAAGCGGCGGATGCCCCAGGTCTTGACGCCGCCGGGCAACGTTGCGGCCGTGCCATCGGACGCTTTGGGATCGGGCACGATCTGCGCGCCGCCGGCGAAGATCATGCTCATGTCCTGCATGTCGATCCATTGATCGTCGGGCAGATCGCGCACGAGATCGGGCGTCGGTGCGACCTGGCGCGGGATGCGCAGCGTCTGGAGCACCTGCTCCTTGCGCGGGCCTTCGCCGATCCGGTCGCTGACGTTCGCCAGTTCCAGGCCCTGCTCGAACCGGTGCACCAGTTTTGATTGCTCAGGCAACCACACTTCACCGCGCGCTTCGGCTTCACGCTGGAGGCGCGGCAGGTTGGACAGCAGCACGTAATCCAGACCGAGGCGCGCTTTGGCGATGTGACGCGCATAAGATGAGTCGGCGTTCACCGCGGCGGCGGCTTCGTCGAACAGGGCATTGGCGCGGCGCAGCGTTTCGTAGCCGTAAAGGTGCTCGTCCGTCACGCTGTGCTTGATGCCCAGGTGCACGTCGTTCCCGGTCGCCGCGTCGTGCAGCGTTTCCAGGTATTCACGGATCATCGGCCCGGCATCACCGTAGTAGCCGGCGAGGAACTCGTCGAGCAGCGCATCGGCGTCCTGCGACGGGTCCCACATCAACCGCGACAGCAGCCACACGCGCAGCGCCGCCATGTCGCTGCCGACGGTCTGGTAAGCGCCCTGGAAGAACAGGCCCTTCACCTGCGGAATCGACGCCTGCACGCGCAGCGTTCGGCCGAGCGTGAGGATGTTCGGGTAGGGCTGAATATAGCTGTTGAAGTTGGTGTTGTAGTCCCAGATGTAGATCGTATCGGTGACGTCCGCCCATCCCTTCAGCGCATCGAGAAAGCGCCGGTTGCTCGGGTGATCGTATGGCTGGGCGTAGTTCATCTCGATCGGCGCAAAGAACGCGCCGAGGTTGTCGGGGAAGCGCAGTTCTTCCGGCGGCTTGAGGCTCCACATGTAGGCTTCCACGAGAAAGCGGCCATCGGGCACCTGCTTCGCGGTTTCGCTGGCCCAGTGGAAGAATGCGCCGCCGGCGGTGCCGTACTTCTTGATCAGATTGCCATCGCGGCCGCTGCGGTTGTACGTGCCCAGGTCGTGGTGGCCGAGGCGGATAATCTCGCCGGGCGCGTTCCTGACCACGTTGCCGAGCCGATCCGCCGCGGTGGGCACGGCCTCCTTGTTGCCGTAGGCCACGTTGCGCGGCTTGCCAAGCTTGCCCATCGCCTGTTCGGGCATGCGCGTGTCGATGACCACGTCACCGCCGAACGCTTCGGGGATGCGCCGCTGCTTGCGATGGCCGAATCGGCCGTTGAGGCGGTTGTGCGCGGCGTAGATGGGATCGTCCGCCTCGCGCGTGAACACTTCGCGATATTCAAAGCGCGGTGTCTCGCGCAGTCGCGGCGGCTCGATCTCGATGCTCGCACGCTCGGGCACGACGGTAAAGTTCGGGCTGTACCAGCGCACACCAAGCACGTGATCGAGCAAGTGCCACACGCCGTAAAGCGTGCCGCGGTCGGTGGCGCCGGCGATCAGCACGTGCGGCCCGATCGCGCGGATGACAAAGCCTTCTTCGCCGAGATCATCGAAATTCAAATCGGGCGCGAGTTGATCGACGAGCGCGTTATCGCGGCCGACGATGAGCAGGGGCGCATCCGCCGGGTGCGCATCGTGGGCGAAGGGCGTGAACGTCGCGCCGCTGATTCGGCCGAGGTAGTCCGCCAGCTCGCGCGCCGCGTTCAGCTCGGCGACATTGTCGGCCGAGCCGACGTAAACGCGGTAATCGGTGCGCCCCTGCTCGGTCAGGCGCAGCTTCGCGGGCGAGCGCGCCGCGCGCTGCACGATGGATCGCGCCGCCGTGCGCCGCGCGTCCTCGGAGAGGGGTTCGAGCATCAACTCCCGCAAGCGCTGCTCGCGCATCTGCTCGGCATCGGTCAGCTCGGCGTCCGGCGCCGGCTCAATCGTGACCTCGTCCACGAGCACGCGCCCGCCGCTGCGCTTGGACAAGTACAGCAGCAGCTCTTCGGCGGGGAAAAACTTGTCCGCCGCCGGCCCGCCGCGCTGGATGGAGCGCAGGATCGCGTCGCGCGAGCGATGCACGTTGCGCCCCGCGACGTTCTTCACCGGCGGCTCGATCACCACCGACACCTCGCGCCAGTCGTGATTGCCGCCACTGGCCGCGATGACCGAGCGCGCGTCGCCGCCGGGCAGGCGAACGGTGTGGAACCCGTGCCAGCGATGTGCCGCGGTGAGCCGTTTCGGTTTGCCGTAGCCGTAGCAGATCGCCGCGTCGAATCCGTCGGCGGGGATCTGCTCGGCCTTGAAGCGCAGGCGGACGCGATAGCGCTGCGCCGCGTTGACGGCGACGCCCTGCACCACCGTGCCTTCATGCAGCGCCAGCGCGCGGCCGGCGTCGTGGGACACGATGCGGTGGTCGGTGTCCGGCGCGGCCCACCAGCCCTCGAAGCCGCGCGCGAAGTCGCCGTTGATCAATTCCGCGTGACTGAAGCCTGCATCCTCGGGGCCGGGCGGCGGCGCGAGGCCCGCTTCGATCAGCGCGGCCGCGTCGGACGGCGCCGCGTTGGTGCGCTCGATGCGGATGTCGTCCAACCACGCCTGGCCCAACTCGCCGCGATGCGCCAGGCTCAGGCAGACCACCCCGTCCGTCGCGGGCACCTCGACCACCACCGAGGCGCTGCGCCACTCGGACGTCTCGCCGGTCAGAAAGAGGTAGCGCTGCGTTGCGTAGTTGTGCCGGCCGCGGCGGACGATGTCCTGCACCGGCCCGACCCCGCCCGCGCCCGACACCAGCAGCCGCCCCACGAGGCTGCGCGCCTCCACCCCGACCGCGCGAAACTCGAACGAGACGCGATACCGCCCCGGCTCCGGCAGCGCGCCCAGCACCTGCCACACGCTTTCGCCCGGCGACAGTTCCAGGCATCGGCCGGCGTTGTCATCGCGCTCGACGATCGTCGGGGCGTTGATCCATTCCGTAGCGCCCTGCTCGAAACCACCGTTGGTCAGCAGCGCCTCGTCCGCGGCCGCGCTCGCCGCGCCGAAGCCCAGGCTCAGGACCAGCAGCATGCACATCCAGCCGGCATGGAAGGGGTGCTTCTTCATACGACCTCCTTGCTTCGCCGGGGGGTGCGCCAGCGAGCGTGGCGGCGGTGATGCTCGCGCAAGGCGCTGCCCTGCATGACCGGCAGGTGGACTCCCCGTTCAGGCCGTTCAGAATGAGCGAGCGATAACGGGCAGTCAAGCATCTGCCGGTGGCCTGCCCGCGTTGGCCCTGCGATGCGGGATGGGGTGCGCTCGCCCGGGAGGTGCAGCAGGATGGCCCGGAACCCGCGATGACGGGCTCGCGGCGGCGTCGGCCGCGGGTTTGGGGGGATTCGGCGACCCGGTCGGCGCCGCAAAACCCGCGCGGGGCGGCTTTCGCGCGGCGGGGGATTCGGCTATCGTTAGTGGGCTCAAGGAGCAGCGTGTCATGAGCAAGCCGACGGATGAATTCAAACCCGGCCAGCGCGTCGTTGTGACGCAGCAGATCCCCCAGCGCGACGAGGTCTGGACCACGCGCACCGAAGGCGAAGTCGTGCGCTACGAGCAGAAAAAGACCGGCTCGTGGTTCGCCCACAGCAAGAATCACAAGCTCTGGCTCGATCGCCTGGTCGTGCGAAAGGACGACGGCGAGCTGGTCGTGTTCAACCTCGATGGCTACACCCACGTCGATGTGGCGGACACCCCGCTCGCGACCGACGAGCCGCGATAAGCGATACCACGACACGAAGCGGCGCGAGTTTGTCGCGTTCGAGCGCGACAGCGCTGGAC
>JBMCXL010000276.1:0-4730 GCA_048621015.1 Phycisphaeraceae bacterium | reverse complement strand
TGCGCTGCTACGCATACGACGGCCGCTGGAAGCGACAGCGCGCCGACGGACCCCTCGGCTCACATCGGAACACCGGTGCCGCGCCGACCGGCCCCGGCGCGGAGCGCTGGCGGGCGATGAGCGCCGCGTTCAACGTGCTACAGAAGGTCGAGCCGGTGCTGCTCCAGCCTTCCATGCGCGCGCTCGACCTCGGCTCTTGGGTCGAGACAGGCGCGCGGCAAGGCCCGCGCGGCAGGCTTTTCATCGCCGTGAATCTTAGTGAAATGCCGATGCACCGCACCGTCGATCTGCGACCGTATCTCTACGACCAGCCAACGAACGTGCGCCGCTACCGCGTGACGGCGACCGAGTCACGCGAACAGGACATCGACAGTGAAACCGACCAGTTGCGCCTCGTCCCCGGCGAGGGCGTGATCTGGCATGTCGCGCCGCCTACGCCGTAAACCACCCGGCTCGGTGACAAATCTGTCGTTGAATTCGCTCAACGTCACGAATCCAGCTTTTTCGACGAAAGATCCGTATGCCTGCATCCATTCGCCTGTTCGCCGTCGCCGTTCTGCTTTGCACTCTGCAAGTCTCACTGTTCGCGGACGACCAACCGGTGCTCGTCGCCCAGCGGCAGGCGTATCTCAACACCGAGCCGATCCGCTTGACGCTGCCGGGCGAGGCGACCGCGGATGCACATGTGGTGCTGACGGTTCGGCACAGCGATGGAAGCACGGTGCAACTTGATGTTCCCGTCAACGCGCCGGAAACCTCTCGCGTGGTCACCCTCGAACCGGGCGCCCTGAAGCCGGGCGCCTACACCGCCTGGGTCGGTGAGCGGGCGGACGCGTCCTCGCCCGTGCGCTTTACCGTCACCGAGGCTGAACCGACGAATCCGTACTTCATCGCGCAATGGGCGCACCATGCGGTCGCACCGGGCGAGTCACGCGCCAAGAGCGGGTGGATGTACTTCAACAGCGATCTGGTTTCACTACGCCCGGAGCAAGTGGAGCGCAACCGCGACATGCTCGACGGCTACGTGCGCGCCGGCATGCGGCCGTACGCGCGGATGGTCCTCGGTGGCGGACACCAGCTCGACTTGAAGCTGCGCAATGACTGGGGCGATCCGTGGGTTCAGCGCGCGGTCGCGTGGCGCATGAACCTCACGGGGTTGGCGTATCGTCATTACCCGCTGCGCGGCCTGCACGTGTTCGATGAGCCGGGATTGACCTGGTGGCCGATCGTCGATTCCGACGGCGAACAGCTCGGCGCCAGCCCCTTCAGCATTCCACACCAAATCGAAGAGTTCAAGAAAAGGACCGGCGTCGAGATGCCTGATGGCACGTTTCAAAAGACGTTGCCGAAGTACAAAGACATGATGGACGACTGGCTCGCGTTCATGGACATGCGCATGAAGTACCTCGAGCAGGCGTGGTACGCCAGCGTCTGGGGCACGCGCAGCGTGCACGAGTCCTTCCGGGCGCTCAATCAGGTTTCCAGCAGCTACGCGGCGGGCGGCGTCACCGACGGGGTCGACAGCCGACAGGCGCGCCCCTACGAGCTCGTCGGCGCCCACGGCGGCTACGCCGACCGTCCCTTCGGCACGTTCGAGCCGCTGCTGGCCACCGAGGCCGCGCGCGGCTTCGTGCGCGATCGGCCGCAGTACTACCTGCCAATGTGGGACACGCACACGCCCGAAACGATGCGCGCGGCCGTCTGGATGAGCTGGGCGAGCAAGCTCGAAGGCATGATGTACACGCCCGAGCAGGATTTTCACCTGCGCAACAAGGACCTGAACATCAACCGCGCGCTGACCGTCTTCGAGGTCGCCGAACTCAACCGGCGTCTGGCGCGCATCGGCGGCGTAATGAACCAGTTGCCCAAGACCCCGGCGCCCGTCGCCGTGCTGCACAGTCACCGGCAATTCGCCCACGACCTGGCCGAGCACAATCACCCCGAACTGGCCGACGGTGGTCCCCCGCCTCCCTACTACAGCCCGCACCACCAAGCGGTCAAGCAGTCGTTCTTTCGCGTGATGGACACCGGCACGATTCCCAACTGGATCGACGAGCACGAGGCGACCACGCAGGGAGCCGAATTCCTGGCACAGTGGGAAGTGATCTTCCTGCCGGGCTTGGCGACAGCGACCGACGCCTTCCGGCAGGTGCTGCGCCAGTACGCGCGCAACGGCGGAACGCTCGTGCAGCATGCCGACGATGAATTGAAGATTGAGGGCGCGGTGCGCGCCGATTACCGCATCGCCATGATGTCCGAGTACGCGGAGCAGCGAGAAAGTGAGAATCTGCCGACCAGCGGGGACTTGGCCGTGCGCGACTGGAACCGCCAGCTCGCGCCGACCTTTCATGAAGACCTGGCCGAGTGGGTTGGTGACCTGCCCTATGACACCACGAACGGCGATGTGGTGCTCGGCGTGCATCGCGCCGGCGATGCGGCTTATCTGCTCTTCGCGAACAACGCGCAGAGCGAGGCGAACCCGCGCAACGTGCAGCACGAGTTGATTCCGTCTGAGACGGAGGTCACCATGCCCGACACGGGCGTGGTGTATGACCTGCTCGAGGGAGGCACGGTGTCGATCCGCGACGGGCGCGGCCGACTGCGCCTGCCCGCCGGCGGCGGCGCGTGCTGGCTGCATCTGCCGGAGCCGCCGGGCGAACCGAACGTGCGGGCGACACTGCATGAGGGCAATCGGCTGCACGTGACGGTCGAGTGGGGCCGCACGGGCTATCTGCCGTTCGAGCTGCGCGTCATTGACCCGCAGGGCAATCCGCATTTGAGCGCCTACCGCGCCACGACACCGGGGAATGGCGCGACGCAGTCCGATCATACGATCCCGCTCGGTGCCAACGCGCAACCGGGCGCGTGGCGCGTCGAGGTGCGCGAGTGGTTGACCGATTCAACCACGCGGGCCGAAGTCAACGTGCCGGCCTTTGAATCTGCGCAGCTCGCCGCTGTCGAGGCAGACGAGGTCTCCGTGTACTTTGAGGATGCACGGAAGATCCACGGTTTGTTTGCGGGCGAGCCGATGGAGCCAGATTACAACAAGCTCAACTGGGATACCCAGCGTGTATTCGACATCGAACCCGATCGGTTCGCCATCTTCGGTGATCCCGAACCGGCGCAGCGCATCGCCAAGGCGCTGCGCGTGCATGGCATGCGTGTCGAAATCAACCCGGCGTACACCGACCCCGCGCAGATCGAACCGGAAGAAGGCCGCGGCATGGCCGGGCCGCGGCACGGCGATGACAGTTACGAGACGATCGCTGCGCACGCGATCGTTCTGCCCGGCCACGAGCTGGCGCAGAAGGCGCAGCAGCGCGGCCACATCAATTTCCCGTCAACTGAACATTTCCCGGGTAGAGGTCGGGCGCACCTGCAATGGGGCATAAGCTGCTTCCAAGCCGGCTGGCAAAGCGTGTTCGTCTTCGGCGACACCGACGCTGGCGTGGATTGGTTGATCGAAGCGATGCGCGGCGAAGCTGCGCAAAATAAGCATCCGCTCGATGCACAGGTGACGGCCGTGTCGCTGGATGTGCCGAAGCTGCCTCGCCAACTCCACACGCGGCGCACGATCGAGTTGTACGACACGCCAATGGGCGTGGCGCTGTCGGCGGACGGTCAGCGTACGTTCGTGGCGCTTTATGACGGGTCGGTCACAGCCTACGGCGACGGCGACGCGGTGCAGTGGCAGACGGCCGAGTTGCTGCGGGCGCACACGCTGGCGCTGAGTCCTGACGGCGAACGCTTGGCTGTGGCAGGTGATCCCGGCGTGCTGGTGTTGGACACTGAAGATGGCGCCGTGCTCGGCGGTTACCGCGCCGAACCAGTGCCACGCACCGAAGCCCGGCGGCGCGGCGGTCAGATCCGCACCGTCGCCTGGAGCGAGGATGGAGCCCGCCTCGCCGCGGCGTGGTCACACAATCGCCACCATCCGCAGCCCATGGTCGTGCTGGATCGCGAAGGAGAGGTCCGGCAGCGCTTTGACGAACTCACGCAAGACGTCTTTGGCCTGACGTTCGTGCCGGGTACGCGCACGCTGCTGGTCGGGGGTGAAGCGCTGGTGGCGCTGGACACCGACAGCGGCCAGACCTTGTGGCAGCAACCGTTGGCGGGGGCGCGAGCCTTCGCGTTTGCGCCGGACGGTGAGACCGTGACGGTCGGGTGCTGGTCGGAGACGGTGGCGCGGTTGCGCGTGGAAAATGGACAGGTGCTTCAACGCGCGACGGTGGAGGGGATCGTCGGCGGCGTCGCGCGCCTGCCCTCGGGCGCGGTGGCGGTGGCAGTCTGGGGCGGCACGACGCCGCTGCTGACGCTGCCTGACTTGGAGGGCAGTGATTCGACACCCGCCGATGAGATCGAGCCGCAGCCATTGTTCGCCAGTGAGTTCGCGTTTCAGGATGTGGCTTGGTCGGACGCGCTGAATGCTCTGGTGGCCACGGAGCAGGGCGGGCGGTTGTGGCTCCTCGGCGTGGATGGCCAGCCCCAGGCGCAACTCGGCCGGCAAGCAGGCACAACCGCACACCGCTTGCACGTGCAGGGTTCACACATCGCGATCGGCCGCATGGATCGTAGCGTCACGGTGCTGTCGGTGAAATAACGCTCATGCCGACCTCGATGATGTCAGGCCGGGATAACGCTGATTCACATGCTTCAGCCGCACACGCTGCGGATTGAACGTTGAACGGCAGGACGAGTCGATCGCCGTACGCGTTCACGCGAATCAGAGC
>JBMCXL010000275.1:0-4736 GCA_048621015.1 Phycisphaeraceae bacterium | reverse complement strand
GCGACGACGTGCTCGTACACCGACTGGTTCGGCAGCGACCTGGTCGTGTTCTTCGGCGCCAATCCGGCGAACGATCAGCCGGTGACGACCAAGTACCTGCATTACGCGAAAAAGAAGGGCACGAAGGTCGCGCTGGTGAATCCGTATCTCGAGCCGGGCATGGAGCGTTACTGGGTGCCGTCGACGACCAGCTCGGCCTTGTTCGGCACGAAGATCGCCGACTACTGGTTTCCCGTGGCCAAGGGCGGAGACATCGCGTTTCTCTATGGCGTGATTCGCATACTGCACGAGCAAGACTGGTACGACCGCGCATTCGTGCAGCAGCACGCGCAAGGGTTTGACGAGCTGGCGCAGCGAGCGCGGGACATGTCGTGGGAAACGCTGGAGCAGCAGGCCGGCCTGTCGCGCGAAAGCATGCGCGAGTTCGCCGAGCTGATCCGCGAGGCACGCACCGCGGTGCTGGTCTGGAGCATGGGCATCACCCAGCACGCCTTCGGCAGCGACAGCGTGCAGATGATCGTGAACCTCGGGTTGACCAAGGGGTTCGTCGGCCGCGACAAATGCGGGCTCATGCCGATCCGCGGGCATTCGGGCGTGCAGGGTGGCGCGGAGATGGGCGCGTATGCGACCAGTTTCCCCGGCGGGCGCAAGGTGAACGAAGACAACGCGCGCGAGATGGCGGCGCTTTACGGGTTCGACGTGCCGAGCGAGCCGGGGCTGACCGCGGCGGAGATGGTGGAAGCGGCGCATCGCGGTGACCTGGATCTGTTGTATTGCGATGGCGGCAACTTCGTGCGCACCTTGCCGGAGCCGGACTATGTGCGCGCCGCGATGGCGAACGTGCCGCTGCGCGTGCACCAGGACATCATCGTCAGTGATCAGATGTTCATCGAGCCGGCGCGGGAGGATGGTGAGGTGATCCTGCTGCCGACGCGCACGCGCTACGAGCAGGAGGGCGGTGGCACGCAGACTTCGACGGAGCGGCGGGTGATGTTCAGTCCGCACATCCCGCGCGAGGTGGGCGAGGCGCGCAGCGAGTGGCGCATCTGGCGCGAACTGGTCGAGGCAGTCGATCCGGCGCTGCTGGAAGGTTTCGGGTGTGACAGTGGGGAAGCGATCCGCGCCGAGATCGCGCGCGTCGTGCCGATTTATGACGGGATTCAGGACCTGAAAAAGACCGGCGATGCGTTCCAGTATGGCGGCGCGCACCTGTGCGCCGACTGGCAGTTTCCGACGCCCGACGGCAAAGCGCACTTTCGCGCGGTGGAGCTGCCGAAGATCGAGCGGCGCGAGGGGTGGTTCGACGTGGTGACGCGGCGGGGCAAGCAGTTCAACACGCTGGTGTATGCGGAGGTGGACCCGATCAACGGCGCGGCGCGCGACGCGGTGCTGATGAACCCGGACGACGCGGCGGAGTTGCACGTGAAGCAGAACGATCGCGTGGCGCTGGTGAACGCGCTGGGTCGGTTGGAGGGGCGCGTGCACCTGGCGCCGGTGCGGCGCGGACATTTGCAGGTGCACTGGCCGGAGGGGAACGTGCTGATTCGGCGTGGTGTGCTGGACGTGGGCGGCGGCGTGCCGGACTACAACGCCGAGGCGCAGATCGAGGTGCTGGCATGAGCGAACCCGAGATGGTCGATCCGGCCGCGGTGACGTCGCGCATCTGGCGGTGGCGCAGCGATGCGGCGCTTCAGGAGGACACCGATGCGCTGGCGGTGGAGGAGCCGTTGGAGATTCGCGTGCGCGGCCGGGCGGTGAGCGTGACGATGCGCACGCCGGGGCATGACGATGAGCTGGCGGTGGGGTTTCTGCTTTCGGAGGGGTTGATTGGATCGCGTGCGGATGTGGCGCGCGTTGATCCGTGCGTGCGCGCCAGCGAGGGGAACGTGATCAACGTGTTTCTGCGGTCGGGGGTGGACGTGGATTGGGAGAAGCTGACGCGGCACGTGTTCGCGTCGTCGAGCTGCGGGTTGTGCGGCAAGGCGTCGATCGAGGCGGTGCATGGTCGGTTTCCGCCGATCGAGGGGGCGCCTTTGCGCGTGAGCGATGCGGTGTTGCAGGCCCTGCCGAATCGGTTGCACGCGGCGCAGGCGGCGTTCGGGCGCACGGGTGGATTGCATGCAGCGGCGCTGTTTGATGGGGAAGGCGAGCTGCGCGTGTTGCGCGAGGATGTGGGCCGGCACAACGCGGTGGACAAGGTGCTGGGGCGGGCGCTGCTGGATGGGCGTGTGCCGCTGGGGGATTGTCTTTTGATGGTGAGCGGGCGGGCGTCGTTCGAGATCATGCAGAAGGCGCTGGCGGGTGGCGTGGCGATGGTGGCGGCGGTGTCGGCGCCATCGAGCCTGGCGGTGACGTTTGCGCGCGAGTCGGGGCAGACGCTGGTGGGGTTTCTGCGGCCGGGGCGGATGAATGTGTATGCGCATCGGGAGCGCATCGGGTTTGGGGGTGATCTCACCCTTCGCTGCGCTCAGGACGGGCGTTAAGGGGATGGCGTACAAGTGGGGCGTGTGAATTGAACCTGATCTTTACTGGAAGAGGAGTTATGATGTGCACAAATGCACGTCGATAGTAATGCGCATAGTCGGCATCATTATTACCCTAATAGGTCTTGGGATGTATATCTACGCATTGTTTAATCCAGTTGACACGGAAGGCATGAAACATTTTGGGCTCGTTTTCTGTATGGTGGGCGCCATTGTCACATTCTGTAGTGCGTTTATAACTAAAGAACAAAATTAGAAGCAGGCGGGTGCCACGGCTTATCCGAGCAGGGGTGAGCCGTGCGAGCGCCGGCTGAGGCACGGCTTGCTCTTCGGGACAAGCCGTGGTACCCCACGCCCCCGATTCAAGTGCAAAGCGTATTACTCTCTACTGCCGCGCTGTTCCATGAGGCTCAGCCGCTTGGGGCGCAGAAGATCCCGCCCTTCGCTCGCAGACTCGCTCAGGACGGGCGTTCCGGGGGTGATTTGAACGTGGACCTTGAGGCTGGTTAGGCGTCGATCAGGGCGACGAGCTGGTCGGCGTGGGTTTCGATCCAGTGGACCTTGCGCTGGACCATGTGGAGGAAGTCGGCGCCGCTGAGGGTGGAGAACGAGCCGGTGGCGGCGATGGGGATGGCGCTTTCGGCGATGAGGGCTTCGATCATGAGCCAGGGCATGGCGCGCAGCTCGGCGCGGCTGAGGACGGCGTCGCGCAGGCTGTCGTAGCCGCGCACGAACCGTTTGAAGCGCGATTCGTCGACGTGATCGGGCCACTGGCGCGGGTCTTCGCCCTTGGCGATCATGGAGAATTGCAGGGCGCCGTTGGCGACGTCGATGATGCGCTGGTAGATGCGCGCCGAATCGTAGTCGATGACGGCGACGACGCGCGCGCCGCGAAAGAGCATGTTGCCCGGGTGCCAGTCGCTGTGGACGATCTGCATGGGCCAGCGGTCGAGGCCGAGGTCTTCGACGCGCTGCGCGGCGCGGTCGTAGGTTTCGTGCAGGCGACGGGTGAGGTCGGTGAGGCGCGGATGTTCGTTGGCGTCGGGATGCGTGCGGTGCAGGGTCGCGGGCAGTTGCTCGAGCGCCTGGTGGACGGAGCTTGCCGCGTGGTAGGAGCCGTGCGAGGGGTCGTATTCGGGCTGATGATCGAGCACGAGCTTGTGGAACAGGGCGAGGGTTTTGCCGGCTTCGTAGGTCGCTTCGGGGGAGCGGTCGTAGCTGCTGCCTTTGATGTACTCGAACAGCTCGTAGATGTTGTCGTTCCACTGGAGCATCGAGTTGTTGTGTTTTTTCGTGCCGATGAGGCGCGGCAGGGGAAACTGGCGCTGGGCGAGATGGAGCTGCAGCGCGTGGCAGAAGGCGACCTTGTAGGCGTCGTGGCGCCCCGGCGCGCGGCGTTTGAGCAGGTATCGGCCGGAGTCGGCGCGGAGGATGACCTTGGGCGCTTTGCGCGAGCCGCGCGGGTAGGCCTGGATCGCCTGGATGATGCCGAGGTCGAAATGGGACAGGACAATGGCGAGCTCGAAGGCTTCGAACTGGCTGCGCTGCCCGGTCTGACTGCCGGAGGAGCGCCCCCGCATGGCGTCGGCGCTGCTGACGCCCGTGACCGCGGAAGCGCCGCCCGCCGACGACAGGCCGGCCTCGCCCGGTGAGGCAGCGGTATCCTGCACCGTGGTGGCTTCCGCTTTGGGCACTTTGCGGGGCTGATCGTTCATAGTTTCAAGTTTCAGGTTTCAGGTTTCCAGTTTCCAGTTTCCAGTTTGCAGGTGGCTTCGCCGCCGTCTCCGCAACTTGAAACTTGAAACCTGGAACTTGAAACGCTCACTTATTCCACATTCTGTGCCTGTTCCTTGATTCGATCAATGGCGCTCTTGATGTCGACCGCGGCGCGGCTGATCTCCGCGTCGCTGCTCTTGCTGGCGATCGTGTTGGCCTCGCGCAGCAATTCCTGCGCGAGGAAGTCAATCGTGCGGCCGGTGGGATCCTTGCCGCGCTCGCCGCGAACGACCTGCTGGAGCTGATCCAGATGGCCGGCCACGCGCGACAGCTCCTCGCTGATGTCGCTGCGCTCGGCAAAAACGGCGACCTCGCGAATCAGATCCTGCTGCTGCACCTGGAGCTTGGCCTCGGCAGCGAGCTCGGTGATGCGCTGGTGCAGGCGCTGCTGATATTCCTGGATCACCTGCGGCGCGCGGGCGCGGATGATCTCGAGTCGATCGTGGATGACCTCACCCTGGTGCAGCAGGTCCTGCG
>JBMCXL010000274.1:0-4769 GCA_048621015.1 Phycisphaeraceae bacterium | reverse complement strand
CCGTGGTCGTGCGGCTGGAACGGCGCGTCACCGCGATCCTCAGCCGATCAGGCAGCGCGATCATTCTCACCGTGCTCATCCTGCTGCTGGCGGCGCTGGTGTACGTGCGGCTGGAGCGGCCCACGCTCGCCGCGCATCTTCATCACCGGCTGCCGGCATGGTCCGTGCCGCAGGGCGAGGCGGAGCATCGTCATCCGGAAGAAGCCCGTGCCTCGAGTCTGCTGCAGGTCTCGCCGCCGCGCGCTCGATAAGCAACGATTCCACAACACAGCAGCAACCCCGTGGAAGGCTCGCGGACTCGCCATCCACGGGCTTTCGGGTGCGCCATGACACGGTCTCTGAGCACACGCGCCCGACCACCGCACGCTCGCCGCGCTAGAATGGCGTGGAGGGCCAACCGCCATGGCCGGGATGATCGAGCCGCACCTGCCCTATGCGGATCGTGCTGAAGGCGGTCGAGTGGTCGCCGAGGCGCTGCGTCACCACGCCGGCCGGGATGATCTGCTGGTGCTCGGCCTGCCGCGCGGCGGCGTGGTCACCGCCGAGCCGATCGCCGAAGCGCTCGCTGCGCCACTGGATGTACTGGTGGTGCGCAAGCTCGGCGTGCCGGGACGCGAGGAATTGGCCATGGGCGCCATCGCCACCGGCGGGGCGCGCGTGCTGCACCAGAGCGTGATCCACGGCCTCGGCATCGACGACGACACGATCGCCGTCGTCACCGAACGCGAGCGCCGCGAACTGGAACGACGCGAGCGCCTCTATCGCGACGACCGTCCGCCGCCCATCCTCGAAAACCGCTGCGCCATCCTCGTCGACGACGGCCTCGCGACGGGCTCGACCATGCGCGCGGCCGCTGCGGCACTGCGGAAGCATCATCCAGCGCGCATCATCGTCGCCGTGCCCGTGGCGCCGAACGATACGCTTCTGCGCCTTCAGGCGGAAGTGGACGAGGTGGTTTGTCCCGCAGTGCCGGAGCCGTTCTTTGGTGTCGGCCAGTGGTATCGCCAGTTCGAGCAGACGACCGACGAGCAGGTGCGCACGGTGCTCGCCCGCGCGTGGGCACGCCAGGATGCCGAGCCATCCCGATTCGAGCGCAAGCGCCATGAATGACCGCAGCGACCCACAACGCGGCCCGCAGACGGACGTCACGGTGCAGACCGAGCAGGCGGCCCTGCCGGGGATACTCACGGTGCCGGACGAGGCGACGTCGCTGGTGCTGTTCGCTCACGGCAGCGGCAGCAGTCGCTTCAGCTCGCGTAACCAGTTCGTAGCCGGCGTGCTCAACGAGGCGACGATCGCCACGTTGCTGTTCGATCTGTTGACCTCCGAGGAGCACGCCATCGACCAGCGCACGCGACACCTGCGCTTCGACATCGGCCTGCTGAGCGATCGGCTCGTCGGCGCGATCGACTGGGCGCAGCGTGCGGAAGTGACGCGCAGCCTGAACATCGGCCTGTTCGGCGCGAGCACCGGCGCCGCGGCCGCGCTGATCGCCGCGACCGAGCGGCCGGACGTGGTCGGCGCGGTCGTGTCGCGTGGCGGCCGACCGGATCTGGCGGGTCGGGCGCTGCGGAACGTGCGCGCCCCGACGCTGTTGATCGTCGGCGCGCTGGACATACAGGTGATCGAGCTGAATCGCGATGCCGCGCGCGAGCTTCAGGCCGAGCAGCGCATCGAGATCGTCCCCGGCGCCTCGCACCTGTTCGAGGAGCCGGGCACGCTGGAGCAGGCGGCCGCGCTGGCGCGCGACTGGTTCAGCGAACATCTGCACCGCACGCCTTAGGCAGCCGCGTCATGCAACGATCAACTCCGGGTGCAGGTGCAGGGCATCGAGTTCTTGCGCGATCTCGTCGCGATAAAGCGGATTCATCACGACCACGGCGTCGGGCTGCAGGGCTGGCAGTTCCTCCGGCGCGATGATGCGCTGACCGGCGCCGACCACGTGATGGCCATGCTTGCGCGGATTCCGATCCACGGCCGCGGCCACGATGGTCTCATCGAGCCCCAGCGCGTTCAGCATCGTCACTGCTTTCGAGCCGGCGCCCCAGACCACTGCGCGCCGGCCGGCATCCGCGTTGGCCAGCAACCGTTCGCGCGTCGCTGTCATGCGCGCGCGGGAGCGCGCCTGAAAATCTTGCGCGCGCTGCTCAAGATCGGAGCTCGGCGCACCGTTGCTTTCCGTTTCGCGCGGCGTCGCCGGTCGGGCCTCGATCCACGCGAACTGACCACCGTAAGCATCGCCGCCGTCAACCGCCTCGAATCCCGCATCCTGGAAAATCCGCTTCAGGGAATCGGGCGTGAAGTAGAGGCAATGCTCGTAAATGATGTCCCAGATACCCATGCGCTCGATCGTGTGCAGGACGTTCGGCACCTCGAAATAGAGCAGCACATCCCGCCGCGCGCCGATCGCCGCGCGGATGGTGCGCAGCAGCGTCATCGGCGCATCAAGATGCTCCAGCACATGCCGGCAACAGATCAGATCGGCCGGGAACGCCTCCAGCAAGCGCGCCTCGAACGTCGCCGCGACAATGCGCACGTCTGAATCGTCGGACACCGCCGAGCGCTCCGGATCGTACGCCGGGTCAAGCCCGAGGCCCTGATTGCCACCGAGCTCACAGACGCGCTGGAGAAACTGCCCATCGCCGCAGCCGACTTCCAGCACACGGCCGCCGCGGATGCCGCGCTGCTCGACCAGGTGCCGCGCCAGCGCATCGGCATACGCGCGAAAGTGCGGGGAAAAGTGCAGCGCATTTTCATACGCGGCGGAGTAGGCAATCAGTTCCTCATCAAACACCTGGTTGTACACCAACCCACACGCCCGACACAGCGCCAGCTCGATCGGCGCACACGGCACAGCCAGCGCCGCCTCGCGCGTCGGACATTGCGCATGACACAGCACCGGCATCCGCTTGGCGCGCCAGAAGACGAGACGGTCCGCACCACCGCAGCCCGGGCAGGCGAGCCCTGCTGCGCTGCGACGTGCCGTACGCTGGCCTTCGGCTTCGCCCATGGCGCGCTCCACGTTCATCGCCCGCCAGTCATCGCTACACAGTGACGCACTGCGCATCCACGCCGAGCCGATCGAGCGTCGCGGTGATTTCCGGCTCGTACACCGGGTTCATGATGATGACCAGGTCCGGCCGGCATGTCTGAAGAAACTCGGGGGCGACAATGCGCTGGCCCGTGCCCGGCATGTATTTGCCGTGGCGATACGGATTGATGTCGACCACGTGCTCGATCTGGTCGGTGATGCCGAGCGTGGTCAGCAGCGCCACGCCTTTCGAACCCGAGCCCCACAGGACGATGCGGCGGCCGCGCCGGGCGTACTGGTCCACCACGCGCCGCCAGTGATCCGCGACGCGCGGCCCGGCCGTGCCGAACAGCGTCGCGGATGCATGCTCCTGCTCCATCGGCAGCGCCGGGCGCGTGCGCTCATCCGTGGGCACGGCGGTGATGAGCAGGTATTGACCGCGGTAGGTACGCGTCAGGTCGGTCACCTCGAACCTCGCCAACCTGAACGCACGCGCCAGCGACGCCGGGCTGAAATACGAGCAGTGTTCATAATAGATGTCCCAGAACGCGCCCTCGCGCATCACGCGCACCGCGTCGGGCACCTCGAAAAACAGCAACGTTTCACGGTCGCCGTCAATCGATCGGCGGATCGTCTGAAGGAAGGCCAGCGTCTGGTGAATGTGCTCCAGTGTGTGGCGGCAGACAATCATGTCCGCGCTGAGGTGCGCGTAGTCTTCCGAGTAAAGATCCTGAATGACCTCCATCCGTTTCGCCGCGGGGCTGGTGCGCCGCTGCGGGACGTAGGCGGGATCGATGCCGATGCCTTTGCCCACGCCGAACTCGCACATCGCCTCGAGGAACTCGCCCTTGCCGCAGCCGATCTCAAGCACAGTTTTGCCCTGGAGGCGGTAGCGGTCGACGAGCTGGCGCGCCAGCGCGCGGGCGAAGTCGCTGAAGGTCGGCGAGAAACCCTGTGTCTCCTCGTAGGTCGGTGAATACTCGTGCACCGACGCGTCAAAGGCGATGTTGCCGATGAACCCGCATGCCGGGCACACCGCCAGCTCCAGGTCGCGCTGGGGATAGCGCAGCGCCTGCTCGCGCGTCGGCATCAGCAGGCAACTGTGCGCTGGAATACCGGCGATGCGATAGAACCGGCGCATGCCCCGGCCGGCGCAGTTCGGACACCGCGCCCGCGGAAGATCGTGGCACTCGAACGAGACCCGCTCACTGGCGACGACCGATTGCATGTCGTGCTCGCTTCCTGTGTCAGCCACGCTGTTTCATCCCCTCCGGCTCGGGCGTCGCGGGCATCAGCCGGGTGGGCCGATTCGACGCCGCACGCTCGTACCAAACCCTGCGAAACATGCGATACGCCTTGAACGCCGAGCGCAGCATGTCATGCGGTCGGCGCGCACGCGGTTCGTCCACCGGGCCCAGCGTCGACAGCCACTTCGCCACTTCCGGGTGCTGCGACTGAAGCATTCCGAGCAGGCGCGGCCAGGCGTCGGACCTCATGTAGTTGTGATAGTGGAGAACGTGCGCCTCGCGCAGCTCGTCGTCGCGGTAGTAGCGCTCGATCCCATGTCCAACGTTGTAGTTGTAAGCGTGCGGCCATAGTTCATAACGCAACCCCGCGCGCACCACCGCCAGCGACAGGGCCGCCTGCTCCACGAAGCCGATCCCGTCCTTCCGGGAGCTGATGCGCGCATCCAGAATGTTCCGCACGCACCGATCGAACATCTCGCACAGGCCTGATG
>JBMCXL010000273.1:0-4777 GCA_048621015.1 Phycisphaeraceae bacterium | reverse complement strand
CTGCTGAACGTGCCCTACTGGGAGCAGACCGCCTTCAGTGAGGAGATGATCAACCGCGCCGGCGGCCTGTCGCATGCGTATCCCAGCGGCACGCCCGATCGCAAAAACCGTCAGACCGAGCGCGACGTCGTGCTCCTGTCCGTGCGCAGTTGGGAAGAAGACGAGCAGACCTTCCGCGAGAAGATCGCCGAATACCACGACAAGGGCTGGCGCATCACGCTCATCGCTTCCAGGGCCGGTCGACCCGATGACTTCGACCAGTGGCCCATCGAGCATTTCATCGACAACGGCGCCCCTTCCGGCGCGGCCGCGCACGGGCGCATCAACGTGCTGATCAACTGCGCCATCGGGTGGATGTGGTGCAGCGAGTACGTCGCCGCCATGACGCGCGAAGGCAAGATCCCCGGCATCCTCGTCAGCATCATGTACGACGACGCCAAAGCGCACAATCGCAAGATCCAGACGCCCGAAGGCCGCCACTGGATCGGCGACTGCGAACATCCTATCCCCGCCGGCCAACTGGCGCGCACCTACCACGACCGCGTGCGCAAACTCGTCACCGACCTCAAAAGCCGGCACATTCAACAACAGCTCGACAGCGCGGCGCAAGTGGTCGTCGAACGCATCAACGCCGGCAAAACCGTCGGCCTCGCGGGCATGGGCCACCTCATCATGCACGAGCCGATGGAGGACGACGTCCAGTCGCCCGTCGTCACGTTCATGGGCGTCCGCACGCGCAACTTCAAGCGGAAGCTCGACCCCGGCGACCTGCTCGTCTGGCTCGCGTACATGGGCATGAACTCGTCCTACGTCGACTACGCCGGCAAGATCGAAGATGCCGGCCTCGACCTGGTCACCAGCTACGCCCCCGCCCCGCCGGACTACGAAACGCAGCAGGACAACCTCGCCGACATCCACACCGAGCCGCGCAACCGCCTCGCCCACATCGACCAGCCCTGGCTCATCGGCGATGCCGAGGTCAACCTGCCCTGCGACCCCGGCAGCATGGCCCCGGTCAGCGGCATCTGCCGCACGCTCATCTTCCGTATGCTCGACGACGCCATCGCCGCCGGCCTTGATGAAGATGAATAAGCCGGTCCTGAGCGCAGCGAAGGTCCGGATCACCAACCCGAATCGCCCAGACCACCTTGACACGTCCGCATTCCATGGCATACTTACCAACGTGATGCACCGACACGCCGCCCGCTTTTTCGGCTATTTCTGGTTTACCCGGCCCCACGCCGCGCGGGCAGGCTGTCGCATCGCTTGACTTGAACCGACTCACCAGGCGAATGTTCAGACCCCGACGCGGCCAAGCGTCGGGGTTTTTTATTTGACCCCCAAAGCCCACGGCCTCCCGGCCGTGGGCGCTGCCGACCCACGCAAAGGACACCCCCATGATCGTCGTCATGCAATCCGACGCCACCGACCAGCAAGTGCAACACGTCTGCGACCTGGTGAAAGAAATGGGCCTGAAAGAGCACGTCATCCACGGCACCGAGCTTACCGTCGTCGCCGTCATCGGCGAGGACCGCAAGAAGGACAAGGGCACGCTCGAACAGGCCCCGGGCGTCGACCGCGTCATGCGCGTCCTTCAGCCCTACAAGCTCGCGGCCTACGAAACCAAACACGCCCGCACCGAGGTCCCCCTCGACGGCTACTGCTCCTTCGGCGGCACGGATGTCGCCGTCATCGCCGGCCCGTGCAGCGTCGAAGGCGAGAAAGAACTGATGAACGCCGCGCGCGCCGTGAAAGCTGCCGGCGCCCACGCCCTGCGCGGCGGCGCATTCAAGCCGCGCACCAACCCCTACTCCTTCCAGGGCCTCGGCGAGGACGGCCTGAAAATCCTCGCCCGCGCCCGCGAAGAGACCGACCTCGCCATCGTCACCGAAGTCGTCACGCCCAGCGACGTCGACCTCGTCGCCCAATACGCCGACTGCCTCCAGATCGGCACGCGCAACGCGCAGAACTTCAAGCTGCTCGAAGCGGCCGGCCAGCAACCCAAGCCCGTGCTCTACAAGCGCGGCATGTCCATGACACTGGACGAATACCTTCAGGCCGCCGAATATATCCTTGCCGCCGGCAACCCCAACGTCATCCTCTGCGAGCGCGGCATCCGCACCTTCGAGGACCACACGCGCAACACGCTCAGCCTCTCGGTCATCCCCGAGCTGCGCCACCGCACGCACCTGCCCGTGATCGTCGACCCGTCGCAAGGCACCGGCCACGCGCGCCTCGTGCCCGACATGTGCCGCGCCTCGATCGCCGCCGGCGCCGACGGCCTCATCATCGAATGCCACCCCGACCCCGAGCACGCCATGACCGACGGCGGCCAGTCCATCACACCCGAAACTCTGGCCAACCTCATGCAAAGCCTCGAACGCATCGCCGAAGCGGTCGACCGCACCTGCCGCCCACTGACCACCGGCGCTTGAAAATGAATATGAAGCGACGCCGCTCCGCGGCGCTCTTTAAACCACCCCCACCACCACGTCCACAATCCCCGCCGCGCCGAGCGCCACGCTGATGATCCCGTTCAACGTCCCGAACGCGATCTTCATGTGCTGCGTGCGCCCCGCCCACACCAGCGCATGCTCGAACACGAGCAGCACCACCGCCAGCCCCGCCGCGACCGCAAAAACAACGCCCAACAGATCGCTCCGCCACACCAGCGCCACCAGCCCGGCCACCACCAGCGCATGCAGCCCCCGGCTGATCCACAGCGCCGGCCCAACCCCCAGGTTCGCCGGCATCGAAAACACCCCCGCCTCGCGATCGAACCGCAAATCCTGAAGCGCATACAGCACATCAAAACCCGCCACCCAGCACACCACCACCCCCGCCAGCAGCCACGGCGCCGGATCACCGAGATAACCCGGCTCCACCGCGATCACCGCCGCAATCGGACTCAGCGCCAGCGCCCCACCCAACACGACATGGCACAACCACGTGATGCGCTTCGTGAAGCTGTATGCCGCCAGGTACGCCAGCACCACCGGCGAAAGCAGCACCGGCCACGGGTTGTCATTGAGAAAATAAAACCCCGACGCCGCGACGATAAACGCGATCCCACACGCGATCGCCGCGCCGAGCACGAACTCCCGGCTCACCACGCCGCGCGGAATCGCGCGCTGCGCGGTGCGCGGATTCGCCGCATCCATCGACGCATCCGCCCACCGGTTGATCGCCATCGCCACGGTGCGCGCCGTGAACATGCACAGCACGATCAACCCCAGCGTCACCGCCGTCGGCAACCGCCCCGCCGAGCCGGCTGCCAGAAACGTCGCCAGCAGCGCGAACGGCAGCGCGAACACCGAGTGCGCCAGCTTGATGTCCTGCGCCAGCGCAGCCACGCGCCCGGTGAAACTGACGGTTGGTGTCGAAACGCTGCTGGTCACGCCGAAACTCTCCAGAATGCACGAATGTCGAATACCGAATGACCAATCATCTGGCGCTTTCACCCCCCTCCCTTGAGGGAGGGGGCAGGAGAGGGTGAGGGTCTGAAGTTCAGCAGCGCCTGATGAAACCGGCGCACCCGGTGTTCAGGCGCTCACCCTCCCCCTGCCCCTCCCTCAAGGGAGGGGGGTTGAGAGGGCGGTTTCGTCATTGGACATTGAAACATTCTTTCGACATTCGTGCATTTGACATTCGCCATTCATCCCTCCCCCGCTTTCCCGCTCCAGCGCATCTTCAGGTCGTGCGGAACCTCAAGCAGATCGAGGCAGCGCGACACGAGAAAATCCACCAGGTCGTCGATCGACTGCGGCAGCATGTAGAAGCCCGGGCTCGCGGGGCAGATGATCGCGCCCGCTTCCGTCGCCGCCTGCATGTTGCGGATGTCGATCAGGCTCAGCGGCGCTTCGCGGTGCACGAGCACGAGCTTGCGGCGCTCCTTGAGCGTCACGTGCGCGGCCCGGTGCATGAGGTTCTGCGCCGAGCCGGTGGCGACGGCGCTGAGCGTGTTGGACGAGCACGGCACGACGATCATGCCGTCATGCGCGAACGATCCGGAAGCGAGCGGCGCGCCGACATCGCGGTAGTTGTACATCACCAGCCGCGCCGGCGCTTCACCGCCCGGCCGGCCCGCCAGCGCCGCCAGATCCACGCCCTCCATGCCCAGCTCGTCGTGCAGCAATCGCTGGCCCAGCGGGGAAACGACCAGATGCACCTCCACGTCCGCCGCGATCGCCAGTTCGATCAGCCGGCGCGCATAGGGTGCGCCGCTGGCGCCGCTGATGCCGACGATGATGCGTTGCGGGCGGGATTCGGGCACGAGACAGCTCCGAAGGTGTCAGAAGGCGGGAACGTGCTCCATGGTAGAAGCCGCCCCGCCCGGCGTCACCCGTCGCCGTTGGCCACCAGCAGCGTCACGTCCACGCCGGCCTCAGTCACCTCGACATCGAGCAGCCGCCCGTCACGCTGACGGTCGATCGGAATGACCGCCTCGAACACCTCGCCGCGCAGCACACGATGCGCGCCCACCTCGGTCTCTCCCTGCTCCCCCTGGCGCGCCGCCTGCTCGATCAGCGTCGACATCGGCACCGGCAAGCGACCCGCCAGCACACGATGCACCACCAGCCGCGCCCGGCCGGGCTTGACGACCTCCACGTTGAACACGATGCTCACGATCTGCTCCCCCCGCGGCGTGCTTACCCGGAACGCCAGCAGAAGGTCACCGTCCTCCGCCATCAGCATCGGCTGCTCCAGCCCCTCCGGCAGCGCGTGCCCCTGGTTGGCGAGCCAGTCGGCGAGGCGCTGATCGAGCCAGGCGTTGACC
>JBMCXL010000272.1:0-4782 GCA_048621015.1 Phycisphaeraceae bacterium | reverse complement strand
GGATTACTTTCTCGATCGACACATGGGCGTGCGCTGGCTCTGGCCGGGGGAGGCGGGCACGCACGTGCCGCGGCACGAGACGGTGGCGGTGCCGGCGCTGGACGTGCGCGAGCGGCCGACGCTGGAGCAGCGTGTCCTGTGGACGCACCTGCATCGCCGGCGTTTCGACGACAGTCAGCCGCTGCTGCTGGACGCGGCGCAGTACGAGCAGCTCAAGGCGGAACACCGCGCATGGGAGCGGCGGCATCAACTGGGTTCGCAAAGCCGGTTCGATTTCGGCCATGCGTTCGGGCAGTGGTGGCAGCAGTACCGCGACGAGCATGCGGACTACTTCGCCGTGCCGCCGGAAGGTCAGAGTCAGCCGCACCCCAACGCGAACCGCGTGAAGCTGTGCGTGAGCAACCCGGCGGTGGTCGAGCGCGTCGTGCGCGAGTGGCGGGAGGCCGGCGCGCCAGACAACTGGAACGTGTGTCCGAACGACGGCGCGGGGTTCTGCGTGTGTGACGATTGCCGGGCGCTGGATGCGCCGGCGATGCAGGACCCGTCGGCGGTGTGGGAAGGGCGCGCGAACCTGACGGGGCGTTACGTGCATTTCTGGAACGCGCTGCTGGCGAAGATGCGGCCGATCAACCCGGACGTGCGGCTGTCGGCGTATGCGTACTCGGCGTATCGCGACGCGCCGTCCACGAAGCGTGAGCTGGCGCCGGGCATGGTGCTGGGTGTGGTCGATTCGTTCGAGGCGTACGACTCATGGCGCGCGTGGCACGACGCGGGCGCGTCGCTGTTTCTGCGGCCGAACTGGTGGCACATGGGCGCGGTGGCGCCGCACCTGCTGCTGCACGAGCAGGGCCGGTTCTTCCAGTTCGCACGTGAACACGGGATGGTCGGCTTCAAGTTCGATTCGCTGATGGGCTACTGGGGTACACAGGGGGTGCAGTATTACCTGATCGCCCGCCTGTCGGCGCGGCCGGACCTGGGTGTGGATGACGTGATCGAGGAATACTGCGCGGCGTTCGGCGATGCGGCGCCGCAGATTCGCCAGTACATCGAATACTGGGAGGATCACGCGCAGCGCGTGGCGTTTTCCGTGCCGGCGGGCGGCGCGGCGCCGCGGCGCGAGGCGGGGTTGTACGCGCGCTTGCTGGAGGAGACCGGGCAGGAGGATACGCCGCTGCTGGCTGCCTGGCGGCTGATGGGCACGCTGTATGACGATGCGGCGCTGGCGCCGGCCGCGCGGCTGCTGGACGAGGCGATGACGCGGGCCGACAACCCCCGGGCGCGCGAGCGCGTGCGGTTTCTTCAGGATGGATTGGCGCACATGCGGCTGGTGCGCGACGTGCTGGCGCTGGGCTATCGCGCCGGCACGCTGAGCGCGCAGGAGCGGGCGCGGTATCACGAACTGGCCGCGCGGCTTCAGCAGATGCGCGCAGAGCTGACGCCGCGCCACGTCGTGTGGGGCGAGCGGTTGAACTGGACCGAGGCGCGGCGGCGCATTCCGACCGCGCCCGCCATGCCCTTTCTTGGCCGAGCGCTCGGCGGGCCGTGGCACATCCGGTTCGATCCGCACGACGAAGGCGTCGAGCGGCAGTGGCACGCGGCCGCGTTCGACGCCGAGGCATGGACACCCATCGAGGTGGGCCGCCACTGGCATGACCAGGGCGTCGGCGAGGATTACTTCGGAACGGCGTGGTATCACACGCGCTTCACGCTCGACGAGCCGATCGGCGCGCACGAAACCATCGCGCTGCACTTCGGCGGCGTGGACGAGCAGGCGTGGGTGTACGTCAACGGCCAACTCGTGGGCGAGCACACGACCGAGTCGGAAAACAAGGGCATCGGTGAGCTGTGGGACGAGCCGTTCACGATCAGGCTCAGACGCGACCAGCTCAACGTCGACGAACCGAACACGCTCGTGGTGCGCGTGCACGCCTCGACCGGCAAAGGCGGCATCTGGCGCGGCGTGCTGCTGGAGAAGTCGACGGAGAACCTGCTGACCAACGGCGATTTCAGCGATGGGCTCGACAACTGGCCGCTGCGCGACCGCGGCACGGGCGCGCGCACCACGAGCATGGATGATGAACCGTTCGAAGGGCGCATCCGCCTGGCAACGGCACCGGGCAAGCATTTCGGCGGGCGCAGCATCCGGATCGAAAAGCACGCAAGCGACCTGGCGGACATGATCGGGGGAACCGAGGCGACGTTCACGCCGGGCACGTACCTTTGTCGCACTCGCTACCGGATGCGCCCGGCCGCGGACAGCGACGATGCGTACATCAGCGTGCGCATGAGCTTCCGGCGCGGCGAGTCGAAGACCGACGTCTGGCATCGCACGCCGAGCGGGCCCGCCGAGCAGTGGACGACCGCGTCCAAGGCGTTCGAGTTGGAGGAAACCTGCGACCGCGTGATCATCACGGTGTTTCTGCGCGACAAGGCGACGTTCTGGCTCGATGAGCTGGCGCTGGAGAAGGCGCCGGCGGAGATGCTCGACGGGGACGATTGATCCGGATTTCACTTTGCGCTGGGGCGCCGGCGATCCGGACCTTCGCTGCGCTCAGGACCGGCTTATACCAGTTGAGCACCGCATGTTTAAGCCGGTCCTGAGCGAAGCGAAGGCCCGGATCCGCGGGATCGTGGCGCTCGACGACGCCTCATTGCCGGCTGAGGCGGCGGACCTGCCTGGCGAGATCGGGGAGCTTGCGGAGCAGCGCGGCCTGGGCGGCGGCGTCGCGCATGCGCTGCGCGGGCGAGCCGGCCCAGGTTTCGCCGGGGGGCACGTCATGGATGACCTGCGCACAGCCGGCCAGACGGGCGCCGGCGCCGATGGTCAGGTGGTCCTTGACCGCGACCATGCCGCCGAGCATGACACCGTCCTCGATGATGACCGAGCCGGCGATGCCGCAGTTGCCGGCGATGACGACGCTGCGGCCGATGCGGCAGTTGTGGGCGATCTGGACGAGGTTGTCGATCTTGCAGCCGGCGCCGATGACGGTGGCGGAGAACTTGCCGCGGTCGATGCACGTGCCGGCGCCGAGCTCGACGTCGTCGCCGAGCTCGACGGTGCCGATCTGGGGGATCTTGACCATGCCCGCGCCGTCGGGGGACGGGCGATAGCCGAAGCCGTCGGCGCCGATGGTGACGTTGGGCTGGCAGATGCAGCGGTTGCCGAGGGTGCAGCGTTCGCGGATGACGGTGCCGGGCCAGAGGGCGCAGTCATCGCCGAGGCGGGCGTCGTCGAGGGCGGTGACGTTGGCGTGGAGGATGCAGCGGTCACCGATGCGGGCGCGGGGGCCGACGTAGCAGTGAGGCCCGAGGCGCACGTTTTCGCCGAGGCGGGCGTCTTCGTGGACGACGGCGGTGGGATGGATGCCGGGCTGGGGCGCGGGCAGTTCGGGGGCGAACAGCTCGAGGGCGCGGGCGGTGGCGAGGTCGGCGTCGTCGACGTAGATGAGGGGGCGGTCGTCGCCGTTGTGCTGGGTGGGCGTGAGGCCGCGGGTGACCAGGGCGGCGCCGGCACGGCTTTCGGGCCAGCGTCGGGCGTGCTTTTCGTCGCCGATGAAGGTGACGTGGTCGGCGTCGGCGCGGTCGAGCGTTTCGAGGCCGCGCACGGGCAGGTCGGCTCGGCCGACGAGCTCGCCGGCGATGTGCTGGGCGATCGCTTGCGTGGTGTGGGGATTCACGCGCGGTTCCGCGTTGCGGGGATGAGCGGGCGGGCGAGACGCGACAAGTCGCGTCGCTTCATGACTGACTTCCGCCTTCTGTCTCCTGTCTTCTGTCTTCTGTCTTCTGTCTTCTGTCTTCTGTCTTCTTCTTAATTCTTATTCGCCTGATTCGTACTCGTTGTTCATGCGCTGCACGACGCGATCGGTGATGTCGGCGTCGTCGCTGGCGTAGAGCACCTTGCGGATGGCGATCTGCGAGCGGACCTGGTCGAGCTCGAGATTCTGGCGGTCGAGCTCGAGCGGCTGCTCCTTGTAGAGCACGATGTCGTAGCCGCGTTCGTCGGCGATCTTGGCGACGGCCTCGCGCGTGCGGCGATAGAGCCGTTCGAGCTGGAGCGCGTGCTCGACCTGGAGCTTGCGCTGCTCGAACCGGGTCCAGACCTGGAAGTGCATGACCGCTTCGCCGTACTCGTCCTGCTTATGCTCGTGGGCCTCGCTGCCGGGGTTGAGCACCTGCAACTCCTGCTGGAGCTGCTGGATCTGGTTTTCCTTGTCCTCGGCCTGCTGCTGGAGTTGCTCGGCGCGGCCCTGGATGTCGGCCTCGAGCTGGGTGCGCTCCTTGAGCGAGCTGAACACCTGCTGCACGTCCACCACGGCAACGGCGGAAGGCTCGGCCTGAAGCGCAGCGCCCGCACCGGCAATGCCGGCGACAAGCAGCAGCGCCGCGAGAGCGAAAACAAAGATACGCATCGTGTGCATGACAGGCTCCATCAGTTGAGGGCAAAGCAAAGGTCGCGCGGCGACACGGCCCGATCCAGTCGGCCACCTCGCGGCGGGTCGGCGAACCATCGCACTGAACCACTGTGTTGTAACAGGCTTACGCATCGCCGACAACGCGCCGCCCCGGAAAGCAGCAGCGGCGCCGCCCGACACACCAGAGGGGTGTCAGACGGCGCCGCCGGGCGGGTCAGCCGTGTTGTGGTCCGCAGGCTCGAATGAGCCGGCAGACGCGGGCGGACAACGGCTCAGTTGTTGCCGTTCCCGTTGCCATTACCGTTGCCGTTTCCATTGCCATTGCCATTACCGTTGCCGTTGCCATTGCCGTTCCCGTGGCCGTGGCCGT
>JBMCXL010000271.1:0-4798 GCA_048621015.1 Phycisphaeraceae bacterium | reverse complement strand
CCGAGAGCTGCTGGTGGAAACGCACCAGCGCCGGCTCGTCCTCGGGGCGGATGGGCCGGATGGTCAGCTCCATGTCGTCGCGCGCGCTCCAGCGTGCGACGTGCTGGCTCGGGTAAGGACGGATCGCGGGGCGCGGCAGGCTTTCGTCGGCGACGTCGGCGGGATGCAGCGCGACGCGCGCGTCGAGCGCGAGGAGCTGGCTCGACGAAGCGAGCAGGGGGTTGATGTCGATCTCGGCGATGCGCGGCTGCTCGAGCACGAGCTGGCCGAAGCGCACGAGCATCTTTTCGAGTTGGGCGAGGTCGACGGACTCGCGGCCGCGCGTGCCCTGGAGGGCGGTGTAGATGCGCGTCTGCTCGATCATGCGGCGCGCGAGGGTGGTGGTCAGCGGCGGCAGGGCGAGCGCGCGGTCTTCGTAGACTTCCACGAGCACGCCGCCTGAGCCGAACAGCAGCACCGGGCCGAACTGCGGGTCCTTGCTGCTGCCGAGGATCAGCTCGTAACCATCGGACGGCACCATGGGCTGCACGGTGACCCCGTGAAAATGCTCTTCGCCGACGCGCTGGCGCACGTTGCTTTCGATGGCGCGATACGCGTGGCGGACGTTGTCGACGCTGTCGAGGTTGAGGCGCACGCCGCCGACGTCGCTCTTGTGCGTGATCGTTTCCGAAAGCAGCTTGAGCACGACGGGGAAGCCGATGCGCTCGGCGGCGGCGACGGCTTCGTCCTCGCTGCGCGCGATGTCGGTTTGCACGGTGGGGATGCCGTAGGCATCGAGCACGCGCTTCGACTCGGCCTCGGTGAGCCAGTGACGATCGTCGCGCTGCGCGTCGGCGATGATGGCCTCGACCTGGTCGCGCGCCGGTGTCCAGGTGGGCGAGGCGGCGAGCGCGGGTGTTTCGTAGATGCCGCGCAGGTTGTAGGTGTACTGCCACATGTAGCTGAACAGCCGCGCGGCCGTGTCGGGATACGGCAGCGTCGGAATGCTGGCGCGGCTGAGAATGGTGCGCCCCGGCTCGACCTGGTCGCCGCCCATCCAACTCGCAAGGATCGGCTTGCGGAAGTTCGCCGCGGCCTGGCGCACTTCCTCGGCGGTGTGAAGCGGATCGGTCATCGCCTGCGGCGTGAGCATGACCAGCAGGCCGTCGCTGTTGGAATCGGCCGCGGCGGCTTCCACGGCCTTGCGATAGCGCGTCGGGTCGGCGTCGCCGAGCACGTCGATCGGGTTGCCATGACTCCACGCTTCGGGCAGGAAGCTGTTGAGCGTGTCGATGGTCTGCGGCTCGAGCTCGGTGAGCTCGCCGCCGTTGCGCACCAGCGCGTCGGTCGCGAGCACGCCCGGTCCGCCGGCGTTGGTGATGATGCTCAGGTGCGGGCCCTTGGGCTGGGGCTGCTGCGCGAGGATCTCGGCCATGTAGAACAGCTCGGCGATCATCTCCACGCGCAGCACGCCGGTGCGCCGGCACGCGGCGTCGAGCACGGCGTCGCTGCCGGCCAGCGCGCCGGTGTGCGAGGCGGCGGCTTTCGCGGCCTGTTCCGAGCGGCCGGCCTTGAGCAGGATGATCGGCTTGGTGAGCGCGACCTCGCGCGCGGCGGAGAGGAACGCGCGGGCATCGCCGATCGATTCCATGTAGAGCACGATGCTCTTGGTGTGCGGATCGTCGCCGAGGTAGTCGATCAGGTCGCCCCAGCCGACGTCCGCGGCCGAGCCGATGGAAACGAACGCGCTGAAGCCGACGTTCTCGCGCAGGGACCAGTCGAGCACGGCGGTGCACAGGGCGCCGCTCTGGCTGATGAAGGCGACGTTGCCGCGTTGGGCGAGGGTTTGCGCGAATGTGGCGTTGAGGCCGGTGACGGGGCGCATGACGCCGAGGCAGTTGGGCCCGATGAGGCGCAGCTTGCCGCGCGCGGCGTCGAGGGTCTGTTGTTCGAGCGCGGCGCCTTCGGGGCCGCGCTCCTTGAAGCCGGCGGAGATGACGATCGCGGCGCTGACGCCGACTTCGGCGCATTGGCGCACGACATCGGGCACGGCGGGCGCGGGCGTGGCGATCACGGCCAGGTCGACGCGCTCCGGGACCGAGGCGATGTCGGGATAAGCGCGGATGCCGAGCACCTGCGCACGCTTGGGATTGACCGGATAGACCGTGCCGCCGAACGGATGGCTGATAAGGTTCCACAGCAGGCTGCGTCCGACGCTGTCGGCGGACTCGGTCGCGCCGATGACGGCAACAGTGCGCGGGCGAAAGACGGCGTCGAGGGGGCGGCGTTCGGTACGGAAGATGTCGTGGGCGGGATCGGTAGGGGGCATGGGGCGTGTCCTGATCTGGCGCTAGGATATACGCCAGCCATGCCGCGTGCGAGCCGGGGATGCGCTTGATGATGCCGCGGCGTGGCGGCGGCGCGGCGCGATCGGTGAAGTCAGGCGGCTTCCGAGCGCGGGCGCGGCAGGCGATCAAGCACCTGGTGCAGCACGTCGCGCCGGTGCTTGAGCTGATCGCGGAAATCCATCTGCTCGGTCGCGGCGATCTCCATGCCCAGGTCCGAGATCGTGTTGTGCAGCAGGTCGGCAAGGATGGCGGTCTGCTCGTCGGTGAGTTCGATGCGCGGCATGGTGCACCTTCCTTGTCGGGGTGTACCGGGATGGGACGTGCGAGCGGCGGCACGCGGAGCGCTCGCGTCAGTATGTGATTGTAGCGGCGCGCGGTGAGGTGGGGCCGCGAGGCGCGCGGCATCGAGCGGCGGCGGAAGGGTCGGTCAGCCGGTGCGCTGCGGCGACTGGTCGGCGGTTTCGCGCGGTGGGATCTCGATGTCCACGCGGCGGCGCGAGCGCGTGATGTTCAACCAGAGACCGATCAGCGCGATCAGCGGACCGACGGCGATGAGCAGCCAGGCGTGGCCCACCGACAGCCACTGGTTGAACATGTCCGCGAGCAGTTCAGCGGTGCCGAGGATCACCGCCGCCGCACCGAGGCCGACCATGATCGTGCCGATTTCCTGGCGGAAGGAACCGTGGAATCGCAGCATGATGGAGCGTCTCCTTTCCGCCGTGCGGGCGGCGTGGGCGTGGCGCGTCGCCCATTACTGTACCCGATCCGCACGCCGAATCGAGGGGGCGCGTCGGCCCTGTCTTCCGGCAGATGTGAGCTTGGGAGCAGCTTGAAAGAGTAGCGTCAACTTGCTCCGGCGTGCCGTGCCCGGGGCAGATCGTGGGCATGGCATTTTCGCCGCGACATCTGCAAGGTGCAGCCGGTCTGGGGCTCAGGTGTTGGCGGTGTCGTGCTCGATCGCCGGGCCGTAGGGCGCCAGGCGCAGCGAGGGATAGTTGGAGCGATAGAGCGGGTGGTCGTCGGTTTCGCGGACGATGCGCCAGACGGCGGCCATCATCGCGCGCACGCGCTCGGCGTGCTCGGGGGCGTCGATGAGGTTGTGCGTTTCGCCGGGGTCGTCGTCGAGGTTGTACAGCTCGTCGAAGTCGAAGCCGTTCCAGACCAGTTTCCACGGCCCGTCCCAGTAGATGCGCTGTGAGTACCAGTAGCGTCCGCCGTAATACTCGGCATAGCCGGTGGTGTGCTGGTCCTGGTGTGCATCAGGATCGCGCAGCAGCGGGGCGAACGAGCGCGACTCGGGCGTCTCGAAATTGTTCAGGCCGACCAGGTCGATCAGCGTCGCGCCAAGATCATGCAGGCCGACGCGCGCATCGACCGCGCCGTGTGGCGCGATGCCCGGGCCGGCGAGGACCATCGGGATGTTGTAGGCTTCTTCGTAGGCGCCGACATTTTTCTGGTAGAGGCCGTGGGCGCCGAGGAATTCGCCGTGATCGCTGGTGAGCACGACGATGGTGTTTTCGAGTTGACCGGCCTGCTTGACGCGCTCGATCACCCGCGCGAACTGGCTGTCGATCTCGGTGATCATGCCGAAGTAGCACGCCGCGGCTTCCTTGCGCTCGGCCAGCGACATCTCCTGAAACACGCGCGCGGATTTGCGGTAAAGCCCCGGCCGACCGGCGAGATCATCGTGCCAGTTGTTCGGCACCGGCAGACTTTTCGGATCGTAGCGCTCGTACGCATCCTTGCCGACGATGAACGGGTCGTGCGGCTCCTGCACGCTGACGAAGCAGCACCACGGGTCGTCCCCGTCGATCACGCCGTCGTCCAGCCATTGCAGCGCGTGCGTGGTCACCAGCCCGCAGCCGCGATGCTCCGGCTTGCGATCGTTCACGCCATAGAACGGCTTCGCATCGTACCCTTCCACACCCAGCAGGCGGCGCTCCTTGATCACGTTCACCTCCGGCAGCCGCGGCTCGTGCTCGGCGAGAAACTGCTGCATTCGCTCGCCCTTGGCGTTGCCGTCGTACGCCCAGCCGAACTCGTTCAGCGCGTTGTCGTCCTCGACATGCCACTTGCCGAAGTAGCCGGTGCGATAGCCCGCGTCGCGCAGCCGCTGCGCCCAGTGCGGCTTCGAGCGATCGAGCGCGACCATGTGCGGCGGCTGACAATGCGTGACCTGCACCACCCGATGCGTGTGCGGCAGCAGCCCCGTCATCAAACTCGCGCGCGCCGGCGAGCAGATGGCGTTGGGCGTGTACGCGCGCGTGAGACGCACGCCACGCGCCGCCAGCGCGTCGAACGTCGGTGTCTGGCACGGATGGTCGGGCTCGAGCACCCGGCCCTGCATCTGGTCGGTCATCAGAAAGAGAATGTTCGGGCGATCTGCCATGATCGAATTCCTTGGTGAAAAGGCTCCTTCTCAACCCCTCCCCCTTGAGGGGGAGGCAGGGAGGGGGTGAGTGCCGGAACAC
>JBMCXL010000270.1:0-4804 GCA_048621015.1 Phycisphaeraceae bacterium | reverse complement strand
TCCAATGTTCAATGACGAATGTCCAGATCGCTGACGGTGCACTTCGTCATTGGTCATTCGACATTGCTCTCACGCTTCCTCCGAGACGGATTACTCGGCGGTGTGCGCCAGGGCTTCGACGATGCCCTGGTTGACCTTGTGCTGGCTGTAGGCCATGGCGGCCTTGATGGCGGCGACGATGGTGCGCGACTCGCTCGAGCCGTGGCAGATCATGCAGATCCCATTCGCGCCGAGCAGGGGGGCGCCGCCGTACTCGTGGTAGTCGTGTTTCTTGTAGATGTTCTTCACCACCGGCTCGAACTTCATCGCGAGCTGCGGATCGATCTCGAAGATCTCGTGCGCGATCGTCTTGAACAGCCCCGCCGCCAGCCCCTCGGCCAGCTTGAGCACGACGTTGCCGGTGAAGCCTTCGGTGATGACCACGTCCGCCTTGCCGTCGAACAGGTCGCGCCCCTCGACCGAGCCGACGTAGTTCAGCCGCTCGTCGGCTTTCATCAGCTTGTGCGATTCCTTGACCAGCGGGGTGCCCTTGCCTTCCTCGCCGCCGATCGACAGCAGCGCGACGCGCGGGTTCTCCACGCCCACGATGCGATGCGAGTACACCGCGGCCATGTGCCCGTACTGGTGCAGGTGCTGCGGCCGGGGCTCGGGATTCGCGCCGACATCGCACAGCACCACCGGCCCGAAGAACGTCGGAATCACCACGCCGATGCCCGGCCGATGCACCCCCGGCAAGCGCCGCATCGCCATCTGCGCCGCCGCGACGCACGCGCCGGTGTTGCCCGCGGAGATGATGATGTCGCAGTGCTCGCCCGCTCCGCTGCGCTTGCCGCTGAGCTTGGCCATGTGGACGATGGAGCTGTCCGGCTTGGCGCGCACCGCCGTGACCGGCTGCTCGTCCATGGCGATCACCTCGGTCGTGCCGACGACCTCCAGCCGCGGATCCTTGGACAGGCAGCGCTCCGCGATGCCCTCGCGGATGACCGTCTCATCACCAATGAGCACGAGACGATCCTGCTCGGACAGCAATTCCACGGCATCGAGCCCGCCGTTGAGAATCGCGTCCGGCGCATGGTCGCCCCCCATGACGTCGAGCCCGATGCGCACGCGTTGGTCTTCCTTACTCTTCCTTGGCCAGGTCGAGCTTCAGGCCCGGGCGGACGTAGCCACACTCCTCGCACGCCGCGTGGGGGAGCTTGGCACTGCCGCAGTTGGGGCAACGCACCGACTGGGCCGGCCGCAGTCCCTGGTGGGATCGGCCCTGCTTGCTCTGCGATCGCGATTTCCGTTGAACGGGAACCATGGCACCACACCTCTTGGATTCATCGAGCCCGGCCGCCACAGGCGCAGCGGCCTATCGTGAAGGTACACGGGGAAACCATAAAAGGTAGCCCCACCACCCCCGCTCGTCAAGGCGACCCGGGATGCGACGCCGGCGCTGCCGGCATGGGCCCCCTCTCCCCTCGGGAGAGGGCCGGGGAGAGGGGATCGGCAGCAACCGTGCGTCTGCCTCGCGAAGCAGACCACCGGTCGGTGGTGATCCCCTCACCCGCCTCGTTGGACTTCTATCTGCGAATGTTGCGCTGCCTGCTCGGCACCCTCTCCCAATGGAAGAGGGTTTGGTTCACCGCGCTTCCGCCGTCTCCGCCATGCCGGCGCGGAGGGCGTCGAGGTGGCGGCCGAAGTGGTCGCTCAGGATCTCGCGGTGGGTGTCGGGGTGCTCGGTGAGAATCTGCTTCAGGGCGGGGGCGTATTTCTCGTGCGTGAGCACCGAGCCGAAGGTGCAGTGCAGGATCTGCCGGCCGAGCTGCGTGAAGCCCCTTCCGGGGGTGCCCTCGGGAACGTCCTCCCAGTGTTCGAGGTAAAGCTTCTCCAGCTCGCGCGCGTCGGCGATGTCCTTCGGCGCGGGGACGCCGGCGACGGTCGCCTCCACGTGGTAGGTCGCCTTGTCGGTGTCGTAGCGCGTGCGCGCATAATCGATGATTTCGCGGAACAGCGCTTCGTCGTGCTTCGCGACGACGCGCAGCGCTTCGAGGTAGCTGGTGCCGGCGGTCTTGACGTGGCACTGGCCGCGCGTCGCGCGGGCGAAGGCGGCGTAGATCGAAAGCTTGTCCGAGCCCGAGTGCAGGCTGAGCTTGTAGGGGCCGAGGAAGCGGGCGATGGCGGCGTGGTCGTTCAGCGACTTTTCAAAGGCCGCGAAATCACCCTTGAAATCCACGCCTTTCTCGAACTCACCGACGTAGCGCGGCGCGAGGCTGACCAGCTTCATCTCCGCCTGCCGGCACTGGTCGGCGATGATGTAGTGCTCCGCCGCGGTGGTGGGTTGCGGCGTCTCATCGACGGAAAGCTCGATCTCGTAATCGCGGTTCTGGCTGAGCGCGGTCCTCTTGATGTACGCGGCCAGGTCGAGCGCGTGCTGGATCGCCTTGCCGTACTTCACGGCGGCGCGCTGCACGGTCGTTTCGTCGAACTCGATCGCCGGGCCGTCGGGCACCTCGATCGTCTTGCCCTGGTACTGGCCGATCCACGGGAGGTCGTCGGCGACGGCCTTGAACTTCTGCGCGAGCGTGGCCGGGTCGTAATCGTCAGCGTGGGCGTCGACGTGATCGGACGGATCGATCGTGAAGAACGTGAAGCCGGCCGCGGCGGTGATGTCCACGTGCTTTTCGGTCTTGAGGTGGTCGGCGTCACTGCCCCAGGGCTCGCTGTAGCCGGCTTCGTGCAGGGCGTTGTAGGCGGCGCTCATCACCTGTTCGGGTGTGCGGCTGGTGCGGTCCATCTCGCGGATCGACTGCTGGGCGAAGATGCCGCGGATGGGGCCGCCACGCTGCTCGAGCGCGTCGAGGTGGCCGGACGTGGCCAGGCCGAGGCGGTCGCCGAAGCCGAAGGTGGGCGTGAGGCCGAGCGTGGTGGCGTAGGACGTGGACATTGGGTGGCTCCATGTTCGGGGGGAACGTTTGAAGCTACCTGCCGGGGCGTGGAGCGTCAAAGGAGCAGTGCAGTTTCGCGCAGAGGCCGCCGAGAGCGCGGAGGGCGCAGCGAGGCGATGATCTGTTCTCCACAGGCTTCCTCCGCGCTCTCCGCGCGAAACACCCACGTCACGGCGCGGCCACACCCTCGACGCGCAGCAGCGTGAACGGATACAGGATCGTCACGTACACGTCGCCCGCTTCGCTCACCGTCATCGCCAGGTGCACCAGGTCCGGCACGAGCGTGCCGTCGGGCAGCTCGCGAAAGCCGCTGTGCAGCAGCTTCGATTGATCGCTGGCGCGTGCCGCCTCGAAGTCGTAGAAGTCGGAGTTCTCGACGGCGAGGATGCCGAGATCACTCATCGTGTCGCTGCGCGGGTTGTAGCGCACGAGATGATGAATCTTGCCTTCGCCGAAGCCGGTGTCGTTGACCTCGCGCACGACAACATAGACGTTGCCGTCCGGCCCAAAGCTGAGCGCGCAGCGCGAGTCGGTCTTTTCATCGTCGGGCACGTCGATCGTCTTGCCGAGGTCTTCGAGCGCGGGCGTTTCGCTGTCGCTGGTGAGATCGAGGCGGTAAAGGTTGGGCGTGCTCATGTAGATGATGTACGCGGTGCGGCCGTCGGGCGCGACGATCCACGTGGGCGGCTGGCGCTCGGGCGCTTCGAACGTTTCGCCGTCGAGCTGCATGGGGCGCACGCGCAGCGCGTCGTTGTCGGGGTCGTAGCTGATGAACTTGCCGTCGCGGCCGAGCATGTGCGCGTGGCCGCGCTCGTCGAGCAGCGTCTGGCCGTAGAAGGTCGGATCGTCGTAGAGACCGCGCCACTGGACGTCGTCGTGGTCGCGGCCGTCTTCGGGCTCGATGGGGCGGCGCATCCACAGGGCTTGGCGCGTGGCGTCGTGCTGGATGACGACGTACATGATGTTGCGCGCCTCGTCGGCGACGACGTCGATCACGCCGTGACCGAGGAACGGCACGATGCCGAGGCACTCGGATTTGTCTTCGTGCGGGTCGTAGCGCATCAGGTAGCCGCCGCGGTAGTCGGTCGGTTTCTGGCCTTCCTCCTGCGGATAGCCCTGCTTGGTGCCGACGTACACGCGGCCGGATTCGGCGGTGTAGTTGCGCGTGTGGATCTTCGCCTGCGCCGCCATGCCGGTGGCGTCGATGTCGCAAAGCTCGTGCGCGTCGATGACGATGCGCTGCTCGGCGCTGCGCGGGTCGAACTGCACGAGATAGGCGTTCACGCCGTACTTCGCGGTACCGACGTAGAGGTTGCCGTTCGGCCCTTCATTGAGCGAAAAATAGCCGGATTCCTGGTTGTGCGTCTCGGGCAGGATGTGATGCGCCGTGCCTTTGACATACTCGAACGGCGCTTCGGCGCGCAGCACGCCGACACCCGCGCACACCACCAGCAGCGCAACGCTCATCACACGATGCAGCTTCATGATGTGTTCCCTTTGCGGCTCAATGTTCCGCCGCGGTTTCGATCTCCACCGCCGGGCCCACCGCCTCCGGCTCGCGGATCGATTCGACCATCTCCTGAATCTTCGCGCCCGGCCGATCGAACACCGGCGTCAGCGCCAGCGTCACCACGAAGTTCAGCAGCATGCCGATCGTGCCGATGCCCTGCGGCGAGATGCCGATCTCGAAGATGCCGAACGTCCACGTTTCCATGCCGCCGTACACACACGCGATGATGTAGAACGACGTGAACCCGATGCCCGCGAGCATGCCGCAGATCGCCGGCACCGTGCCGACGCGCTTCGAGAAGATGCCCAGCACGATCACCGGGAAAAAGCTCGACGCCGCTAGACCGAACGCGAACGCCACGACC
>JBMCXL010000269.1:0-4807 GCA_048621015.1 Phycisphaeraceae bacterium | reverse complement strand
GTTCGGCGGCGGCCTGGTCGGCGCGCTGGTCGGCGGTGCCTTGCGCCGCGGCCGCGGCGGCGGGCTGCTGGCGCGCGGCGCGCTGCACGGTCGAGCCCGCATCCTCGTGACTGGCCTGCTGCTGGCCGTAGACGTTGCGCAGCTGCACGTTCGGCGACAGGCGCGCCCGGAAGATCAGCTCGGTCACGCGGTCGCGCACGTTGCGCTGCATCTGGCCGAACTGGTTGGCGCCTTCGCGCTTGTACTCGATGCGCGGGTCGCGCTCCGCGAAGCCGCGCAGGCCGACCGAATCCTTGAGCTGGTCCATGGCGTAGAGGTGGTCCTTCCACGCCTGGTCGAGAATCTGGAGCAGCACGAAGCGCTCGAGCTGCGTCAACTCGGCGCGCAGCGCCTGGCGGGCGCGGCGGGTGAGCAGGTTCTTGCGGTCGTCGGCTTCGGTGATCTCGTCGGGGGTCAGCTCCACGCCGAAACGGTCGCGCATCGAGCGCGCCAGCGCTTGCGCATCGTCGCCGTGCTCGCTCAGCTTCGCGTCGATCGTCTGTTCGAGCTTGCCGTTTTCGAGCCATTCCTGCGCGGCTTCGACGAGCGCGCTTTCGATCTGCTCGCCGGTCATGCCGAGCACCTGCTCCTGCGTCCAGCCCAGCTCGTAGCGCTCGTTCGCCCACGCGACGAGCTGGTCGGCCGCCCAGCTCTGGTCCTGCTGCGCGCCCTGGTAGGCCAGCTCCATGATGAACTGGACGGGGTAGCGCACCTCGCGGTGACGGTACGCGTCGCGCGCCTGGGTGAGAATCTGGTCGGCCGCCTCGTCCGGTTCGAGCTTGTCCAGCTCCTCGGGGCTCAGCTCGATGCCGAACTTGTTGCGCGCCCACGCGGCGAGGTCGCGCGCCCCGTAATGCGGGACGAAATACTTTTCGAGATCCGACAGGTCCTTGCGGTCGATCTGCTCCTGCGCGGCGGCGGTGAGCATCTTCGCGACCTCGTCCACGTTCATCTCGCGCAGGCGGTTCATCTTCAGGTCCACGCCGTAGCGCGACATCGCCCACTGCTGGAGCCCGCGCAGGTCCCAGTCGTCCGGCGAGGTGTCGTTGGACATGTACTCGCCGATGGTCACCTCGATGTTCTGCTGCGCATCGTCGTGCGCGGCCTTGCGCACGGTCTGCTTCAGGTCCTCCAGATCATCGAGATGCACCTTGCCGGGGTCGAGGCTCGCATCGAGATTGGCGCGCACCCACTCGGCGACCTGGTTCGGTACGTAATCCTTCGCAAGATACGTGCCGACGGCGTCCTCCACCGCCTCGCCGATGTACTCGAAGATCAGCTCGTCGATGTCGCGGCCTTCGAGCACGTCCTGGCGGATGGCGTAGAACGCGTTGCGCTGATATTCCATGACCTCGTCGTAATCGAGAAGCTGCTTGCGGATTTCGTAGTTGCGCTCCTCGACCTTGCGCTGGGCGCGCTCGACGGAGCGCGTGAGCCAGCGGTTCTCGATGGCGTCGCCCTCCTTCATGCCGAGCTTGGACAGCGCGGTGAGCGTGGTCTTGCCGGCGAAGAGCTTCATCAGGTCATCTTCGAGCGAGATGAAGAAGCGCGAAGCGCCCTGGTCGCCCTGCCGGCCGGAGCGGCCGCGGAGCTGATTGTCGATGCGCCGCGACTCGTGGCGCTCGGTGCCGATGATGTGCAGGCCGCCCATCTTCTCGACGTGGTCGAACATCTGCAGGCGGTGCCGGCTGTAGTCGGCCAGCCGATCGAGCGCGGCGATGCACTGGTCAAGGCTCATCTTCTCCGCCTCCTCGGCCGGGTAGAACGCGTCGCGCTCGACCCAGTGGCGGAACAGACGCAGCCTGACGTCATCGTGCGTCATCGCGTCGACGTCTTTCTGCTTGTAACCGAGTTCCTGTTGAAGCTGGTGGCGATAGGCAAGGTCGATGATCTGCTCGTCGTCCATCTCGGCATGGGCGGCGCGCGGGAGGAGGTTGCGCTGCTGCCAGTGGCGGATGAGCGTTTCGCGCGGGACCGGCTGGAGCTTGATGTCGGTGCCGCGGCCGGCCATGTTGGTGGCGATGACCACGGCGCCCAGCTCGCCGGCGTACTCGACGATGTGCGCCTCGCGCTCGTGCTGCTTGGCGTTGAGCACCTCGTGCGGAATGGCGTGGCGCTTGGTGAGCATCTCCGAGAGCATCTCGGACTTCTCGACGCTGGTCGTGCCCACCAGCACCGGCCGGCCGAGGTCGTGCTGGCGCTTGATCTCGTCGAGGATGGCGCTCCACTTGTCCTTCTGCGAAAGGTAGATCAGGTCGTCGCGGTCGTGGCGGATGACGGGCACGTTGGTGGGCACGCAGACGACATCGAGCTTGTAGATCTCGTTGAACTCGGTGCCTTCGGTGATGGCGGTGCCGGTCATGCCCGCGAGGCGGTCGTAGAGCTTGAAGAAGTTCTGGATGGTGACGGTGGCGAGGGTCTGCGTTTCCTGCTTGATCTCGACGCCTTCCTTGGACTCGACCGCCTGGTGCAGGCCGTCGGACCACTGCCGGCCGACCATGAGCCGGCCGGTGAACTCGTCGACGATGATGACTTCGCCGCCCTGCACCACATAATCCTTGTCGCGCTGGTAGACGACGTGGGCGCGCAGGGCGTTTTCGAGCAGGTGCGGAAAGTCCATGTTGTTGCCGACGTAGAACGAGCCGATGCCGGCCTGCTTCTGCGCCTCGGCGACGCCTTCGTGGGTCAGGTGCGCCGCTTTCTTTTCCATCTCCACTTCGTAGTACTGCGGGTACTGGTCGCGCTCGGCTTCGAGGCGGGGCAGCTCCTATTCCTGGAGGCGCTTCATTTCCTCGCGCATCTCGTTCGCTTTCGCCTTGTCGCGCACGTTGCGGATGTCGCCTTCCAGGCCCTTGATGCGGCGCTGGCACTGCTCGACCTTTTCGTTGTGCTGGTTCCAGTCGCGCTGCTTCTGGATGAGGTGGCGGGCGATGGAGTCCGCCAGGCCGTAGCGCGGGGCGTCTTCGTGGGCCGGGCCGGAGATGATCAGCGGCGTGCGCGCTTCGTCGATGAGGATGGAGTCGATCTCGTCGACGATGCAGAAGTCGCGGTGCTTCTGGACCTGCTGCTCGGCGGAGAGTTTCATGTTGTCGCGCAGGTAGTCGAAGCCCAGCTCGTTGTTCGTGCCGTAGACGACGTTGCAGTCGTACGCCTCGCGTTTGGCGGCGTCGGGCTGCATGTGGATGGGGTGGATGGCGCCGACGGTGTAGCCGAGCCAGTAGTAGAAGGGGAAGACCCAGTCGCGGTCGCGCTGCACGAGGTAGTCGTTGACGGTGACCATGTGGCACTGCATGCCTTCGAGGCAGGCGGGGTAGCAGGCCAGCGGCGCGACGATGGTCTTGCCCTCGCCGGTCTTCATCTCGGCGATCTTGCCTTCGTGCAGGACCATGGCGCCGATGAGCTGGACGTCGAACGGCCGGGCGCGGAACGGGGGCCGGCTCTTGGGCACCAGCTCGCGCACCGCTTCGTAGAGGCGCACGGGAATGTCGACCTGCATCCACCCGGGCGCGGGCTCGCCACCCTGCACGGGCTCGGGGTCGAGCGCTTCGGCGCGCTGCCTGGTTTCTTCATAGAGCTGGCGCGCATCGTCGGGCAGGCGCGACGGGTCGAAATGCTGCTCGGGGTCGAGGATGTTGCGGATGCCCACCGCGCGGTCCATGACCTCGCGGCCGACGGCCATGACCTCGGGAAGCACGGCGCGGATCGATTCGCCGCGCTCGAGGCGCTGGGTGAACTCGTTCGTTTTGGCGCGCAGCTCGGTGTCGGTGAGCTTGCACACCTCGGGCTCGAAGGCGTTGATCTGCTGGACGCGCTTGTTGTAGCTCTTGACCAGGCGGTCGTTGCGCGAGCCGAAGACGCGGGTGAAGGTTCTGCTGACGGTGTTGAGGACCATGGGAGATTTCCGATTGCCGATTGCCGATCGGGGATCGGCGGTGAGCGTGACTTTGCGGGAGACGGTGAGCCGGAGGCTGTGAAAGTCCGGTCTGACCGGCGCTTTGATCCGGACCTTCGCTGCGCTCAGGTCCGGCTTGTGCGCCGGTGAACGTCACCATGTGGGATGCTTGACGAGAAACGGGCCGCGCGGAAGGGTCAGCAGGCGGCGGGCGGGGGAAGGTTGAGCAGGCCGGGGCGCAGCGGCGGGGTCGGGAGGCTGCGCGGGCGGTCGGGGCCGATCGTGACGCGCGGTTGCGGCGCGAGATCGTCGGCGACGGCGTGCGGCGGGACGGTGGCGGGCTGGGGCTGATGGGGCACGCGATGGAAGTCGCGGGCCGCGTCCTTGAGTTGAGCCAGCAGGGAGGCGAGCGCCTCGCGCTGGTTGGCCGTGAGCGTCGGGCGCGGCCCGGGCTCGGCGGCGCGCGGCATCGTCGCCGCGCCGGCTTCCGCCGCAGCGCCCAGGCACAGCACCAGCGACAGCGTCACCAGCGTCACTGACGCACCGGCAGCGGTTCCACAACTCGTGCGGCTCATGCTCACATCAGGATTATCGGCTCGGTCCGGGCCTATGGCAACAATCGCGAACGGAAAGACGAGGCGAGCGCGTCGGATTGGGGGTTCGCGCAGGCGGTTCGCGCAGAGAGGTTCGCGCAGAGGGCGCGGAGAGCGCGGAGGCCGCGGAGGAGACCGGGGGAAGATTATATTTAAGTTAAAAGTTGATTTTAGGGCGCACCCAATCCAGGTGTAGCGTGTGACCAACGCACTCAACCCCCCTCCCTTTGAGGGAGGGGCAGGGGGAGGGTGGGGCGCACGATCACCATGTCACCACCGCCAC
>JBMCXL010000268.1:0-4810 GCA_048621015.1 Phycisphaeraceae bacterium | reverse complement strand
ATCGCTCATGAAAAAGCCCGTCCTTCGCGGCGCGAAGGACGGGCTTCAAGTATGAACTTCAAATGCGGGCCGTGTGTTCCGCAGGCGGCCGCACTTGCTCAGTCGACCGAAACGGGCTCGTCGTACAGGTCCTGCGCATCGTCGACGAAGACGATCGTACCGAGGTCCTGGGCGCCGAGGGAATCGGCGGACTGGGCCTCGCCGGTGGTATGATCGAGCTGGCGGAGCGTGTCGCTGACGTGCTCGAAGGCCATCGCGGCATCGTTGACCATTTCAATCGCGGTATGCTCGCCGGTGCCGATGGTGCCGACCAGCGTTTCGGACTCGGTCGCGGGATCGAGCAGGTAGAGCTGATCGTCCCGGGTGGCGTAGAAGACCTGGCCATCGAACGTGCCGAGGCTGTCGTAGGCGTGCTCGGTGGGGAACAGCTCGGTGAGCTCGCCGGTCTGGTGGTCGACCTGGGCGAGGCGCTGGGGGGTGGCGACCTCGAGATCGCCTTCCCACTGCGCGGTGCCGTCGATGATCTCGAGCCACCAGTGGCCCATGGCTTTGCCGTCCTTGGGCTTGTCGTTGAAGACGCGGACGTTCATCTCACCCACGAACGTGTAGGTGTTGGCGTTCTGCAACGGATACGGCTCGCCGTCGATGATCAGGCCGTTCTGGTTGCCGTTGCCCTTGGGGCGGATGTGGATGCGCACGGCTTCACCCTGATAGTAATCGCCGTCTTCGTCGATGTTCGCGTCCTCGTGCAGATCGTCGCGCGTGATGGTGGAGCCGTCGGACCGGGTGAGCGAGAACTCCATGTGGTCGCTGTTGTTCGGATTGATGTTGACCAGGCCCTCGATGGAGAACGGCGGCAGGGTCTGGGCCTCCTGCACGACGAAGACGTTCCACTGATTGTCGGCCTCGGGGTCGGGATAGGCGGTGGCGCCGGTGATGCGCCCGCCTTCGACGGTGTCACCGACGATGGCGGCGCTGGCCGTGGTGACGTCCACGTATACGAGCCTGCACTCGTCGGTGTCGGGGTCGACCCAGAACGCGAAGATGTTCTGGAAGCCCGGTACGTAAGCAGAGCCCTCGATGCCGGCGAGCGTGGCTCCCTCGAGGGTCTGGATCGCGCCGATGTCGGTCAGTTCACCGGCATTGAAGTCGTAGCGGACGAGCCTGGCTTCGCCGCCGTTGATGCCGTAGAGCACCTGGTCGGCGAGAGGCGCATCCTGTGCCAGTGCTGGCGCGGCGGACCAGCCGAGCATCAGCGCTGTCGCATAGGCGGGGAATTTCTTGAACATGAGCGCTCTTCTCCATCTTCTCCATGGTGTGGCTTCGTCGCGCAGGGGACGCCCAAAGCACGACTCGGCAATCGATGCAAATATCCGCTTCAATTGGCGTGGAGCAAAGCGCGAAGGGAAATCTGGTGGCAGTTTGTCTTCGGAATGCCGTTCCGTTTCACTTGACCGGCATAATCGGTCGAGGGCGCATAAATGGAGCGCTGCGCCCGGGCCAGTCACCGATCGGTCTCGATCATGTGCCAGAGGCGCAGCACCTCGGCGACCGACCACGCCTGGGCGAAGGCGCCGACGGGGCGATGGCGGCCGTGTGCGTCCGGCTCGGCCTCGTGGATCTCGTGGAGCTGGCCGATGCTGCCCTGCGGTGTGTCGGCATTGTCCGCCAGCGTGGCGAGGAGGGTGGCGATGGCCTCGGCCGCTTCGCGGCGCGGCTTGGCGCCGAAGCGACCGACGCGCAGCACCGCCTCGGCATACGGACCGATAAGCCAGGGCCAGATCGTGCCCTGGTGGTACGCCGCGTCGCGCTGGAGCTGGTCGCCGCGGTAGTGGCCGTGGTAGCGCTCGTCGTCGCGCGGCAGCGTGCGCAGGCCGACGGGCGTGAGCAGCCGATCGCGCACCGTGGCGAGCACCTTGCGCTGCCGGGCCTGTGCCAAGGGGGAGTGCGGCAGCGAGACGGCGAAGATCTGGTTCGGCCGGCAGCTCGCATCCGGCTGCACCTGGCCCTGCGGATCGGTCCAGACGTGATCGAGCAGATAACCCAGTTCGTCGCGCCAGAACACCTGGCCGAATGCGCGCTTCACGCGGTTCGCGAGTTTGTGCAGCGCGGCGTCGGGTGGGCCGGCGAGCGCTTCGTGCTCGGTGGGAAATTTCATACCACCGACACAATCCGCAAGACCGGCCAAGGCGTTGTGCCAGAGCGCATTGATCTCGACCGCCTTGCCGGGGCGCGGGGTGAAGACCACCTCGCCGACGGCGGCGTCCATCCAGGTGAGCTGCGTGCGGTAGGAGCCGGCGGTGACTAGGCCGTCGTCGTCGCAGCGGATGTCATGGTCCGTGCCGGTGAGGTAGGCCTCGACGATCTGCATGCAGGCGGGGGCGAGCCAGTCGCGCCAGGCGGCGTTGTCGCGCGTGGCGGCGAGGTATTGCAGTGCGGCATGGATGAACCAGAGTGAGGCGTCGACGGTGTTGTAGTGCGCGGCGCTGTCGCTGTAGTCGTCGAACCGGTTGGGCACCAGGCCGCGCTGCATGTGGCCTGCGAAGGCTTGCAGCACCTGCCGCGCCTCGTTGTGCCGGCCGGTCTCCAGCAGCAGCCCGGGCAGGGCGATGAAGGTGTCGCGGCCCCAGTCGGCGAACCACGGATAGCCGGCGATGATGCTGCACAGTTGTTCGCCCTTGATGCGCCGCGCGACGATGAAATCGTCCGCCGCGATCGCGAGCGTGCGCGGCAGGAGATTGTCCGGCTTGCGCTTCGCTGCTTCTTTCTTCTTCGATCTGGTCGCCGGCGTCAGTGCGGTCACGATCGGCTCGAGATGACGCGCGCGGTCGGCAGGATCGATCACGGGCTCGGCAACGTCCGGCCCGAGTGCCACGGTCAGCGCCGCTTCACATGCGCTGCTTTCGGGCGCTTCCATGACAAACGCGCCGGGCACGAAGTAATCCTCCGCATCGCCCTGCCCACGTTCCTGATCGATCGGATAGTGCACGCCGTACCACCAGTCCGGCTTCGGCTCGAAGCGAATGTCGGTGACGGCAGCGGGCTTCGCGCTTTCCTTCTTTGCCCGAAGCGAAGAACTTGAAACTTGAGACCTGGAACTTGAAACTTCCACCGACGGATCGGGCCAGGCGCGCAATGTGATGCAGTGATCCTCGTGATAGACGCGCAGCGTGTCGCCGTCGAGCTTGTGATCGAGATGCGCATCGGCGTGGCGCAGCGAATGGAAGTCGCGCAGCGTGAGCATCGGCGCGAGGTGGAGGGTGGCGCGGCATTGGGCGGTGTCGAGGCCGCGCACGAGGTAGCGCAGCGTGGCGGCCTGTTGCTGCCAGTGCAGGTTCAGCTCGCGCTCCAGCTCGATTTCGCCCCAGGCGTAATGCCAGCGAACGGTGAGCCCGCGCTCGAAGCGGCGCAGCAGCTCGAACCCGCGCGGGGAATGGATGGGCCGGCCGTCGGGCGCGCGGAACATGAGCGTGTTGAACGTGAGCGTCTGCGTGCCCGCTTCGCCCGGCCGATGCAGCACGAGCTGCTCCCAGATCTGGTTGAGCGCCATCACCCGGCCGACCGGCGGCTGCGTCGCGCCGATCAGCAGGCCGTGGTAGCGGCGCGTGGGACAGCCCATCGCCGTGCCCGCGGCGAACGCGCCGGTGCCGTTGGTCAGCAGCCATTCGCGCTCGAGCAGCGCCAGGGGATCGTGGTCCGTTTCGAGCGCGTGGGTCAGCCAGGGGTCGTCGTGCATGCAGCGCATGATAACGCTGACGTGCAGGTGCTCCGTAAAATCAGTGCTGCCCTGACCCGTTTGTCAGCCGCGCGTGAATCAGGACCAGCTTAATGCACGCCCAATCCAGGCGCAGCAGTTGCGCGTTCAACCCCCCTCCCTTGAGGGAGGGGTAGAGGAGGGTGAAACGTCCGCCAACCATGCTCGCTATTGCGCGTGCTCATGACGCAACGTGGTCGTGTGCCTCACCCTCCCCCTGCCCCTCCCTCAAGGGAGGGGGGTTGAGAAGGCATGCACGTGCGACGTCTGGATTGAAAGCGCGACAGGTGTGAATGAAGCGCGGCGCTCACCGCAGCTTGATCGTCGCCAGCGCGATCGCCGCGCAGAGGGCGGTGAGCAGCCAGAAGCGCACGACCACCTGCTGCTCGGTCCAGCCGCCGAGGTGGAAATGATGATGGATCGGCGCGCAGCGAAAGATGCGCTTGCCGCCGCTGTAGCGAAAGTAGCCGACCTGGAGCATCACGCTCAGCGCTTCCATCACGAAGACGCCGGCGATGATGATCAGCAGAAACTCCTGCCGAACGACCACCGCGATGAAACCCATGAGTCCGCCCAGCGGCAGCGAGCCGGAGTCGCCCATGAAGACCTGCGCCGGGGAGCAGTTGAACCAGAGAAACGCCAGGCACGCGCCCACCATCGCCCCCGCCACGATCGCCAGCTCGTCGCTGAACGGGATGTAAGGCACCAGCAGGTACTTGGCCAGCACGATCTCGCGGTCGAATCCCGCGATGAGGCAAAGCACCATCAGCGCGAAGGCGACGATCGTCATGATCCCCGCCGCCAGGCCGTCCATGCCGTCGGTGACGTTCACCGCATTCGAGCTGCCCGCGATCACCAGCACCGCGATCAGCACGAACGGCCAGACGCCCAGTTGAATCAGCCACGGCGCCGGCTCGTAGTCGCTGCCGGTCCACACCCACGTCTTGGTGAACGGCAGTGTCAGGCTGCGGCTCATCAGCTCGACGTGCGGGATATCCACCGTGAACTTGCTGCCACCCCAGTGATAGACGAACAACCCCAGCAGCACCGCCAGGC
>JBMCXL010000267.1:0-4875 GCA_048621015.1 Phycisphaeraceae bacterium | reverse complement strand
CTGCTGGCGCGTCAGCGCGTTGCTCGGCTCGGTGAGGATGCGCACGAAGTCATCCTTGTCCAGGGCTGACAGCTCCACGCGGATCGGGAAGCGGCCTTGCAGCTCCGGCATCAGATCGCTGACCGAGGCGCTGTGAAACGCGCCGGCGGCGATGAACAGGATGTGATCGGTGCGCACGCTGCCGTGGCGCGTGTTGACGGTGGAGCCTTCGACGATCGGTAGCAGATCGCGCTGCACGCCCTGGCGCGAGACATCGGGCCCGCCACCGCCGCCGCCGCCGGAAGCGCCGCCGCGACCACCGCCGCCGCCGGGTGTGGCGACCTTGTCGATCTCATCGAGAAAGATGATGCCGCTGTTTTCGGTCCGCGCGATGGCCTCGCTGGTGATCTGCTCGCGGTCGATGAGCTTTTCGGTCTCCTCTTCCTGGAGGATGCGCTTCGCCTCGCGCACGGTGGTGCGCTGCGTGCGCGACTGCTCGGGCATGAGGCGCTCGAGCATGTTCGCCATGTCCGGGTCCATCTGGTCCATGCCCATGTTGGCGAACATCATGGACGTGTCGGGCTTGTGGCGGGTGGTCAGCTCGATCTCGCGGTCGTCGAGCTTGCCCGCTTCGATCTGTTCGCGGATGCGCTGGCGCAGGCGCTGGCGGCGCTCCTCGGAGGCTTCGGGCTCGACGTAGCCGGTGGAGCGCGGGGGTTCGCTCTCGTCGGAGCGCTGCGAGCTGCTGGGCAGCAGCAGGTCGACGAGGCGCTCATGGGCGGCGGCCTCGGCGCGTTCGGCGACGAGCTCGGCCTGCTCGGTGCGAACCATGTTGATCGCCTGTTCGAGCAGGTCGCGGATCATGGACTCGACGTCGCGGCCGTAGTAGCCGACTTCCGTAAACTTGCTCGCCTCGATCTTGATGAACGGGGCCCCGGTGAGGCGGGCGAGGCGGCGGGCGATCTCGGTTTTTCCGACGCCGGTGGGCCCGCTCATGATGATGTTCTTGGGGTAAACCTCGCCGGCCATGGCCTCGTCGAGGCGCTGGCGGCGCCAGCGGTTGCGGATGGCAACCGCGACGGCGCGTTTGGCGTCGGCCTGGCCGATGATGTAGCGGTCCAGCTCGGCGACGATCTGGCGGGGCGTCATTTCCTCCATGGGGCGTATCCTAGCCGGTTGCGCCGGCCGGGGGTGGGGTGTTTCCGTGCCGGAGCGGGGTGAGGCGGTGGGCGCGGGTTCGGAGGCGGGGGGAAAATCCGGACCTGCGCTCCCTGCGGTCGCTTCGGTCCGGCGTGGGGGGCTGTTTGCGGTTGGCGCGGCTGTACCGATCGTGGCGGGTGGATAACTCGGTGGACGGAGCTAAACCGGGCAACCGGACTGGTCGATGAACCGCACAGGAAGAGGCGGCTCTCACTGCGTTGCGGGGGCCGTTGCGCCCGCAGAGTGCCCCCAGCCCCCCGTGAGAGGCGATCAAGGCGTATGGCTTTCGGCTTCTCCAGAATGCGCGTTTCCCCGATCGCGATCGATTTCGGTAGCGAACGGCTGAAACTGCTCCAGCTCGTGCCGGGCAACCCGCCCCAGCTCCTGGCCGCCGCCGAGGCGCAGGTGCCGGCCGAGGCGCGCGCCGATGCGAGCGCGCGGCAGCTTTTCTTCGGCCAGGCGCTGCGCGACCTGCTCAAGAAGCAGCCGTTCAAGGGCCGCCGCGCCATCTGCTCCCTGCCGGCCTACCAGACGCTCGTGCAGAACCTCGAAGTCGGCCGCGCCGATCAGAGCGGGCTCGACGACCTCGTCGCCGACCAGTTGCGCGAGCGGATGAACGTCGATCCCGCGCGCATGGTGATCCGCCATCACTCGCTCGGCCAGGTCGTGCGCAACGGCACGAACATGCAGCAGGTGCTCTGCCTCGCCGCCAGCCGCGACGTGGTCATGCAGTACGTCAGCCTCTGCGCCGAGAGCAAGCTCGACCTGGTCGGCATGCACAGCGAGCCGATGGCCATCCTTCGCGCGTTCGCCGACCCGGACACGGAGACGGACGGCCCGGCCGTGTGCTACATCGACATCGGCGCGGCGACCACGAAGCTGGTCATCGCCCACGGCGGCGCGGTCAAGTTCGCCAAGACGGTCCACGCCGCCAGCGATCAACTCGCCGGCCAGCCCGCCGCGCAAGCACAAGCACAGGCGCAGACGCAGGCACAGACGCAGACGGTCGCCGCCGGCCAGGCTGGCGGAGAGAGCGTCGGCGCGGGCGAGGGGATGGCCATGCTCAATGCCGCCACGAACGAGCAGGCGCCGGCCGCGGCCAGCGGTGACGGCGAGACGGTGGAGTACCTGATCGACGAGCTGCAGATGTGCCTGCGCTACCACCAGGGGCTGTTCCCGAAGAAGCCAATGGAGAAGCTGGTGTTCATCGGCGGCGGCGCGCGGCAGGTGCAGACGTGTCAGCGCCTCGCGCGAGCGGTGCGTGTGGCGGCGCAGCTCGGCGACCCGCTGGCGCGCATGGCGCGCGTCAGCGCGGCCAAACCGCCGGTCGGCGTGGACCTGGACGAATCCCAGCCCGGCTGGACCGTGCCGTTCGGGCTGTGTCACAGTGAGGCGAACCTATGACAGTTTCAAGTTCCAAGTTTCAGGTTTCAGGTTCCGACGGCGGCGAAGCCGCCCGACAACTTGAAACTTGAAACTTGAAACCTGGAACTCTGGAGCCCGCGATGGCTAAGAAGAACATGAGCTTCCTGCCGGAGGAGTACCTCGAGCGGCGCGCCGTTCGGCGGACGAACATCACGTGCATGCTGCTGTTCGTGATCGTGATGGGCGGCCTCGTGACGGGGTACCTGTTCACCGACTGGAAGCGGCAGGAAGTGCGCCAGCAGCAGGCGATGGTGAACCAGCAGTTCACCGAAGCGGCGCGTCGGCTGGAGCAGCTCGAACAGCTCCAGACGCGCAAGGAGCAGATGCTGCGCAAGGCGAACGTGACCTCGGCGCTGGTCGAGCGCGTGCCGCGCAGCCTGTTGCTGGCCGAGCTGATCAACAACATGCCCCGGACGCTGAGCCTGCTGGAGTTCGAGCTGGAGACCAAGAAGATCCGCGACACGCGCCAGCCGCGCACGTCGCTGGAACGCCGGCGGCAGGAGATGGAGCGGGACCAGGACAAGGAACAGGTGCGCGTGCCGGAGACGGAGATGGGCGTGATCCTGGTGGGCGTGGCGCCGACGGACGTCGAGGTCGCGCAGTTCATGACCGCGCTCAGCCAGCACGAGCTGTTTCACGATCTGAGTCTGCAATACAGCGAGGAGACGACGATCGAGCAGCAGAAGATGCGCCGGTTCCAGATCGCGATGAAGGTTTCCCGGGACGTCGACTTCGAACAGATGGAGCCGACGCAGCGCAAGCGCGTGCTGGAGCAGAACCCGATGTCGGACGAGGTGCAGATCGAGCTGCCGGAGAATCTCCGCGAGTCGAACGACACCGTGGCGCCGGTTTCCGACACACAGCAACAGGACTGATCCCATGCGATTCGGCCTACGTGAGTTGGTGTTTCTCCTTGTGCTGCTGGCCATGCCGGTGGCGGGCTATTTCTTCGTCTTCGAGCCGCGCAATCAGCAGATCGCCGAGGCGCTGGAAGAGATCCAGCGCAAGGAGAGCAAGCTGGCGCAGCTCGAAGCGGCGACGCAGAGCCTCGAAAGTCTCAGCGTGGAGATCGAAAAGCTCTCCAACGCGATCGAGATGTTCGAGCACAAGCTGCCGGCCCAGCAGGAGGTGGACGTGATCCTCAAGGACGTCTGGGAACTCGCCTCGGCGCAGGACCTGACGCCCAAGAGCGTGCGCACGCACAAGATCACCGCCACCGCCCAGTACGCCGAGCTGCCGATCAGCATGGAGATCCACGGCGACTTCAACAACTTCTACGAGTTCCTGCTGGAGCTCGAGAAGCTGCCGCGCATCACGCGCCTTCCCTCGATGGAGATGGAAAAGGTGCGCGACAAGGAAGGCGCCATGAAAGCGAATGTCGTTCTGAACATCTTCTTTGAAGGCGAAAACCCCCAGCGCCTTCAAGACCGGCTCGAGGAGCGCCGTCTATGAGCGAGCCCAACACCACGCCTTCCCCGCACGAGGACCCCGGCGCGGGCGAGGAGAACATCGGCGAGCAGCAGATGCAGGCGATGTCGATGCTCGGCGGCGCCTCGCGTCCCGAGGGCCTGCCCCGCGCCGACGACTCCGACTTCGCCGACGTCGATGGCGCCGGCGGCTCCGGCATCAGCCAGAGCACGATCCTGGTCGTCGTCGTGCTCGTGATCGCCGTCGGCTCGCTGTACGCCATGCGCCTGACCCAGGGCGACCTCAGCGACACCGATTCGCAGATCGAGGCCAAGATCGAGCAGACCCTCATCAAGCTCGGCAACCCCGAGGCGATGAGCGCCGACAGCCCGCTGCGCCCCGAGAACCTCCAGGCCCTGTTCCGCGACACCGACCAGATCATCTCCACGCTCGAGATCGATCTGACCGGCCGCCAGGTGCCGTCGGACGAGATCCAGAAGAATCCGTTCGAACTCGCCATCGACCGCAGTCAGCCGGCTGACCCCGACGCCGCCGCCGGCAGGCGTCAGGCCGAGCTTGAACGCCTGCGCGAGGAGTTGAGTCAACTCAACCTGCAAAGCGTCATGGGTGACGGTGACGGCGCGATCGCGGTCATCGGCGGCGAGTTCTACCAGGTCGGCCAGACGGTGGGCTCGTTCGAGATCACCGCGGTCGACGGCTCGAATTCCACCGTGCAACTGACCGCGGCGGACGAAACCTTCGTCCTGAAGATGGGGGAGTGAATTCAGTTTCAGGTTCCAGGTTTCAAGTTTCAAGTTGACCGGCGGCTTCGCCGCCGTCTCTGCAAACTTGAAACTTGAAACC
>JBMCXL010000266.1:0-4884 GCA_048621015.1 Phycisphaeraceae bacterium | reverse complement strand
GCTGGGGCATGACCGTTTCCATGCGCGGCAGCAAGCGGCGCTTCAAACGGTTTTAAACGCCCCGGCTCAGCCGCGGCCGCACGTAGCGCTGGTACAGCCAGTGATGGGTCACGCATTTCCAGGGATCGGTCAGCACCGGATACGCGCGCGTCGCATGGTAAACGCGATCGGCCGCGACCTGGTGCTGCGCCGGATCGAGGCCGAGAAACGCAAGCACGTCCGCCGCGCCGGCCGCGCGGTCCGCGATGTACTGCTCAAAACAGACCACCTTCACCGAATCGCGCCCGAACGTCGCGAGCCACGGCTCGAGCTGCATCGCGTAGCAACTGAAATCGATCAGCTCTGAATTGCGCCGAAACGCGAAATCCATGTTGCGCGGCTCGGCGCCGCGGGCGAACTGGTGGTGATAGTGACTGACGGCCCGCGACACCGGCTCGCGCACGATGTAGATCAGTTTCAGCGCCGGCCCGAGCAACCGCATCGCGCGCTGCGGCACGCCCTCGATCCACGGAATCTTCGTGTAGGCCGTGCTCGCCTCGCCGCAGCACTGCTCCGGCCGCGCGTCGCGAAACAGCTCGCGGTACGCCGCCGTGCCCGCGTCGGTCAGCACCTCGTCGGAGGCGAGGTTGTTCGGCTCTTTCTCCACCGGCATGAAGACTCGCGGATGCGTCAGCAGGTCGCGGTACAACGTGGTCGTACCGGACTTCATCGCGCCGATGATGAGAAAATGCGGCAGCGGTGGCTGGTGCATAAGTCGATCCGGGCTCGGAGCATAAACCACCACCCGCTCGCTCGACGCCGAGCGCGTCCAGCCCGCGGTGGGGTCGTGGAGTCACTATACCACTGGCATGGGCTGGAGCCGATCCAGTCGACCGGTGCAGGCCAACAAGCTGATTTCCCCCCTCACACAGCCGGCGCAGTTGCCCCAGCTTATCAGTCGCGGAACCAGCATCCCGACTCAGGCACCCGAAACCCATCGGGGCGGTCCCCATTTACCCATGGGGGTATGGAAGCCCCTCGCGGCTGGAACTGGGGCACGCTGCGCTTAGCCCCAGCCACCCGGCCGCTGCATCTGGATTGGGGATGCGACAAGAAACTGTTGCACAACGCAACAGCAACTCCGCGGAAGGCTCGCGGACTCGCCATCCGCGGGCTTCGGGATCGCAGTGAAACGGCCGACAAGCGCGGCGTGCCACAGTCAGCCACCGCGGCGCAAATGGAACGTCCGCTCTGATCTTCAATCATCAAGCGGACGCGGCGCCGGGGAGGATGAATCCCTCGCGCTGCTCGTCGACGCTGTGGGTCAGGTTCTCGCCGTAGGTGCCCGGCTCGAACACGTGGACCATGGTCATGTCGGCGTAGAGCGTGATGCCGTCCGACTCGCCCAGCGGCTCGGCCTTGAGGCGGGTCACCAGGCGCGTGTTGCCGGAGGGCGTGTGGATGTAGGCGTCCATCTCGTTGCCCAGCGGCTCGACAACGTCGACATGCGCCTTGACGGCACGGGCGTCGTCGCCGCGCTCGTCCTGGAACGGCCGCAGCGCGAACGCCTCGGGCCGAATGCCGAGCACCACGTCCTCGCCGACGCGGTGGATCACCGCCTCCTGCTGCTGCTTGGTGAGCGGAATGGTCCAGCCTTCGCCTTCGAAGGCGACGTTGCCGTCGTCGAGCTTGCGGAGTTGGCCGCTGACAAAGTTCATCGGCGGGCTGCCGAGGAAGCCGGCCACGTACTGGTTGCGCGGCGCGCGGTAGACGCGCAGCGGCGGATCGGCCTGCTGGATGAGGCCTTCGCTCATGACCACGACGCGGTCGGCGAGCGTCATGGCCTCCTCCTGGTCGTGGGTGACGTAGATCGTGGTGGTCTGGAGGCGCTTGTGCAGCCGCTTCAGCTCGGCGCGCATCTCGACGCGCAGCTTGGCGTCGAGGTTGGACAGCGGCTCGTCGAACAGGAACGCGGCGGGATCGCGCACGATCGCCCGGCCGACGGCGACGCGCTGGCGCTGGCCGCCGGAGAGGTTCTTCGGCCGGCGGTCGAGCAGTTCCTCGATGCCGAGGATGCGCGCCGCCTCGCGCACGCGGCGGTCGATCTCCTCCTTGGGAAACTTGCGCAGCTTCAGCCCGAAGCCCATGTTCTTGTACACGCTCATGTGCGGGTAGAGCGCGTAGTTCTGGAAGACCATCGCGATGTCACGGTTCTTGGGGATGACCTCGTTGACGATGCGATCGCCGATCCAGATCTTGCCCTCGGTGATGACCTCCAGGCCCGCGACCATGCGCAGCGTCGTGGACTTGCCGCAGCCGGAGGGCCCCACCAGCACGAGGAACTCCTGGTCGCGCACTTCCAGGTCGATCGCGTCGACCGCCTTGACGTTGCCGGGGTAAATCTTGGTGACCTGCTCGAGTCGAACTTGAGCCATGAGGCTGCTCCTGTCGGGAGAGTTTCAAGTTTCAGAGTTTCAAGTTTCAAGTTCAGCAAACGGCGGCGAAGCCGCCGAACAACTTGAAACCTGGAACTTGAAACTGTTTGAGATTACTTCTCGGTCGGAATGACGATACCTCGCATGATCGTGCGCTGGGCGACGAGGAAGACGACCAGCGTCGGGATGGCGGCAATAAGGACCGCGGCGAAGACGCCCGCCATCGAGGCTTCCTGCTGGTACTGGTAGAGCCAGACGCTGAGAATCCACATGTCCTCGGACGGCGCGACGATCAGCGCGTAGAGGAACATCATGTACGCCGCGTTGAACACGTTCAGGCCGAGCACCGCCAGGATCGGCTTGCTCAGCGACATCGTGATCTGGAAGAACATGCGCATCTCCGATGCGCCGTCGATGCGCGCCGCTTCATACAGCTCGCTCGGCAGCGAATCGAAAAAGCCCTTGAGCAGGAACACCCAGTAGCCGTTGATCGCGATCGGCAGAACCAGCGCGATGAACGTGTTCAGCAGCCCCAGGTGGCGCAGCATCAGGAACTGCGGGATCAGGCCCACCATCGGCGGAAACGCGGTGGTCGCCAGCAGCACCAGCAGAATGCGGTACGTGCCCGGCAGCCGGTAGCGCGACAGCGCGTAGGCAGCCATCGGCATCAGCAGCAGGGCCGTCACGATCGCCAGCGTCACGAAGATCACCGTGTTCAGAAACGGCCGGCCCTGGAGGATCATCTCGTTGAAGACGTTCACGAAGTTGCGCGTCGCGAAGCTCCAGCGCAGGCTCCCCGCATTCGCCTCCACGTGCGCCCGCTCGACATGCCCCACCGGCGGCGGCGCGGCCGCGAACGAGTCGTACGACGCCTCGTGCGCCTGGTTCAGCGCCTCCAGCGAGTCGTAGTTCGCCTCCAGCCAGTCCGACCAGGCGAACTCCAGCCCCACCAGCACCCAGTGCTCCGGCGGCTGCTGATCGACGAAGTCCCGGTAGTCGCTGCGCAGCGCCCCGCTCACGCGCTCGTGCGCCCCGGGCAACTGCACGTCCTCGAAGCTCCCGTACTCTGTGTTCCACACGCGGTTGAGCCCCTCGACCGTGTCGTAGCGCTGGCGCACGAACGTGCGGTATGCCTCGTCCTCCACGCCTTCGAGGCGCACGAACGTGGCGTTGAGGCTCTCGCGGACAAAGACGATCCATTCCTCGCGCAGCGTCGGCTGGTCTTCGCCCGGCACGCGGCGCGGCAGGCGCAGCGCGTCGTAGCTGTCGAGCGACCGGGCGTGCGCCGCGTTGTAGCGTGCCACGTCGCTCTGGCCGTAGCTCGGATAGATGCTCTGCTGCAGGAAATAGCCGGTAAGCGAGACCGGCCAGGTATCGCCGGGCGCAGCCTCCTCGTACAGTTCGCGATAGACCTCCGCCAACGGACCGCCGTCGTGATCGTACTGCTGGCTGGCCCACTGCGGCGGCGGATACTTGATCTCGTACCAGTTGTTCAACGGCGCGCCGATGTCGTCGCTCAACGCCTGGAGGTCGCCTTCGTAGCGGTCGCTCAGCCGGCTGCGCATCTCCCGCAGCCGCGCCGGGACGAGGCGGCCGCGCGCTTCGTGCGTGGCGCCGAGCACGCGCCAGTGGAACGGCACCGTCTCTTCGGTCAGGAACCGCTGGTAGTCCGCGACCCGCTGCGGCACGACGCGCTCGGGGACGGACGCGCTTTCGAAGGCGTAGTCCCGCCCGCGGCGCGCCTGGTTCATCTCGTCGATGTCCTGGTTGTACTTGGTCTCGAGAAACTTCCGCGTCAGCGTGACGTCATCGACCAGGAACGAGGGCACGAGATTGAGCCGGGCCTCGTCCATCGGGCTGCGCGTGGCGCCGGAGACCATGATCAGGAACGGATAGATCATCGTCGCGCCGCCGATGATCAGCGACAGCGTGACGACCGTCTGAATGAAGCGGCCGCGGGCGCTCCTGGCTTCGACTGGAGACAGAATGGGCATGGACCGTGGTGCTCCGTGTATGCGTCAGACTTCGCGATCAGGCATGGCCTCGCGAAATTGCCTTGTGGACCAGACTCAACCGGCGGCGCGCGTGCCGGCCTTGAACTCGGCGCGCGAGAGCCGGCGCAACTGATACGCCGTGAAACCGATCAGCATCCCGCCGAGGATCCACGCCATCGCCGCGCCCATCCCGAAGCTCAGCCCCATGAACGTGCGCTCGAAGATCTCCAGGCTCAGGATGCGCGTGGCGTTGATCGGCCCGCCGCCGGTCATCGCCAGGATAAAGTCCGTGCCGCCCTTGAACGCCCCGATCACCGCCATGATGAACTGGATCACGATCAGGAGCTTGATGCGCGGCAACGTGATGTAGCACGCCTTCTGCCAGAAGCCGGCGCCGTCGATCGCGCCCGCTTCGTACAGGTCCTGCGGCACGGTCTTCAGCGCCGCCAGATAGATGATGCAGCCCGGCCCCGCCG
>JBMCXL010000265.1:0-4926 GCA_048621015.1 Phycisphaeraceae bacterium | reverse complement strand
GGTCGGCGCGGTCCGTCAGCGGCTTGTCGATGAACACGGGCAGACCCGCCTCGATGAACGGCCGGGCGCGCTCCAGGTGCTCGCCACCAATGTCCGTGGCGATCACCGCCGCGTCCACTTCGCCGATGACCTGCTCCGGACGATCCACCACGTGCGCCACGTCCGCGGCGCGCGCGACGCGCTCCGCGTCGCCGGGCGTGTCGCACCACACGTGTGTCACCGTCGCGCCGTCGATGCCCAGCGCCTCGGGGGGTTGGGCGCTGAGATAGTCGACGATGCCGGCGTAGCCTCCCTCGTGAATCGCGTCGGCGTCATAGCTGCCGTTGACGATCGCGCTCCAACTGTAGGGATGGCCGTTGCCTTCCACCATGCCGAGCATCGCGAGGCGGATGTTGGACGGATCGGCGACGAGCGGTTGATCTTGAGATTGCGGCATCGCGCATCTGCTCCGCGCTGATTTCAGAACCGGAGGGTTACTTGGCCGTGTAGCCGCCGTCGACGGCGATATTCGCGCCGGTGATGTAGCCCGAGGCATCGGAGGCCAGAAAGACGATCACGCCCTTGAGGTCGTCCTCGCCCGCCATGCGTCCGAGGAAGGTGCGCGCGTTGTAGCGCTCGACGAAGCGCTCGTCCTGGTTGTTAAAGAACCCGCCGGGGCTGATCGTGTTGACGCGCACGCCGCGCGGGCCGAGGTAGGATGCGGCGAAGCGCGTCAGTTGCAGCATGCCGCCCTTGTGGACGAAGTAATCGGGCACGCTGCCCATGTTCAGGCCTTCATAGAGGGAGAAGTCCGGACCGACCATGCCCTGGATCGAACCGACGTTGATGATGCTGCCCTTGCCGCGCTCCGCCATGTGATCGCCGAACGCGCGGGTCATCAGGAACACGCCGGTCACGTTGACGCGCATGCTCTGCTCGAAGACGTCGGCCGGGTCCGACCAGCTCTTCATCGGCCGCAGCACGGCATTGTTCACCAGCACGTCCACGCCCTCGTACGACTCGATCATCCGATCGCGCAGCGCTTCGATGGAGGCGGGGTCGCCCTGGTCGAGATGCTCGGCGCTGACATCGAGACCGCGCTGCTGGAACACGTCCGCCTGCGTGCGCAGCTTGTCCACGTTGCGGCTGGCCATCACCGTGCGCGCCCCCGCCTCCGCGAGCGCCTCGGCGATCTGTCGGCCGTACAGCCCCGCGCCACCGGTGACCAGCGCCACCCGGCCGGTCAGATCGAACAACGAATGAACGTGACGTGGTGCTTCCGCCATCGATGGTTCTCCTGCAATTGCGTGAGTCAATCACACGCGCGTGAACTTTCCCTCGTCGGCCACGGAGCGGAGCGCCGCGAGATTCACGCGCAGCGTCTGCTCGCCTTCCTCGATCGTACACAGCGGCCGAGCGCACCTGCCTTCAAGGCAATTGAGGAACGCGTTCGCTTGGGCGATGAAGCCGGTGTCGCGCTCCAGGTCGGGGCGGCACTGCTCCTGCCACTGCGCGTCGCCGTGGTGCATCCAGCGCCAGCGGTTCGCCGTCGGCTCGTAGCGACAGGAGCCTTGCGTGGCATTGACCTGGAGAAAGAACTCCGCGGGCGCCTGGAACTGGTTGAGGCTGAAGTTGCCGAGCACGCGGCCGTGGCGCGCCAGCACGTGCACGGTGTCCTCGACATCGACGCCGTCGAGCACCTGGTGCGCCGCGTCGGCCGCGAGACGCTCGATCGGCCCGACGAGCCATTCGCCGGCGTTGAGGGCGTGTGTCAGCGCATCCTGGATCGCGCCGCCGCCGGTGGCGTGGTTGTTGTAGTAGATCTCGCGATACGCCGGCCTGAAGGTCGGGAAGTGCTGGCCGCTCACGCTGACCACCTGCATCGGTTCGCCGAAGCGGCCTTCGTCCAGCGCCTGCTTCATCTGCGCGAGCAGCGGGTTGGCGCGATGCACGTACGCCACCGCGCCGACGCGTTGCTTTTCATGCAACAGCTGCTTCAGCTCGTCGATGCCATCAAGCCCGATGCTCAGGGGCTTCTCGATCAGCACATGCAGACCCGCCTCGACGAGCCGCCGCGCCATCGGAATATGCAGCGGCGCCGGCGTGCAGATCACCGCCGCATCGAACCGATCCAGCGGCATTGAATCCAGGCCGTCATACGCATCCTTGACGCTGTAGCGCTGCGCAATCTGCTCGCGCAGCCCGGCGTTCGTCTCGCACAAGGCCGGCGCGCAGCGGCCGGTCTGCTGGAAGCAGCGCAGGTGGCGCTCGCCGATGGAGCCGACGCCGATGATGAGCACGCGATGGGATTCAGCCATACCGATCTTCCATCCTCTGAAGAAACACGAACGTCAGCGAGCGGCGTCGCCTTGCAGATAGCTTGCGCCGGGACCGACGCGTGGATCGAACGTGAAGCCGAGGGCACCGTACTCTTCCTGGACCTTCGCCATGCCGTCGCGCATCCAGAGCAGGTCGGCCCCGCGCGTGGTGAGCATGCAGCCCCTATCGAGCAGCTCGCGCGCGTGCTCCGGGCCGAAGCTGACGGTCGCCCACCACTTGCCTGCGTTGTCAGCGGCCTTGGCGATGCGCTTCAGGGCCTTGTCCGCCTCGGGCGTCTGCACCTGGCCGGGCTTGCCGATGAGCACGGAGAAGTCGCCCGGGCCGAAGAAGAGAAAGTCCACGCCCTCGACCGCGGCGATCGCCTCGGCCTGCTCCATGGCGCGCGGGCTTTCGAGCTGAATGGCGATGAACGTCTGCTCGTTGGCGAAGCGCACGTATTCGTCGGTCGGCGCACAGCAGTAGGGATTGTCGGGGTTGCCCGCGTCCTGTCCGCGTTCGCCGAGCGGGTAAAACTTGGCCCACTTCACCACCTCGGCCGCTTCCTCCGCCGACTCGCAGCGCGGATAGAGAATCCCCTGCGCCCCGGCCTCGAGCATACGGCCCATGCGCATGTACTCCCACCGCGCCGGCCGGGCGACGATGTCGCTCACGCCCACGCGCGCGGCGCGCATCAGCTCGTCGGCTTTTTCCAGGCTCGTCGGATGGTGCTCCAGGTCCATCCAGATACCGTCGAAGCCCATGAGGCTGTACAGCTCGTAGACCTGCGGTTCGCGGAAGTGCAGGGCGGAGATCAGGGCGGGTTCGCCGTTACGGGCTTTGTTCAGAATTCGACTGGGACGCATGTGGGGCTCCGGGGTTTTAGCCACAGATGAACACGGATGAACGCAGATAACGGATCAGAAACGCGACAAGTCGCGTCGCTTCATATGGAGGTTTTGTATCTGTGCTCATCCTTGCTTACCTGTGGCTGATCGTGTCGTGGATGGTGTCAGGCGGGTAGCGTCTCGCGGAGGAGGCGCAGCCAGTTGGCGTGGAAGATCGCGTCGATGTCGACATCGCTGTAGCCGCGCCTGGCGAGGATGGTTTCGAGCTTCTGCATGTCGGCGATCGTATCGAGGTCGGCGGGGGTCTGCTCGGTGCCGTAGCCACCGTCGAGATCGCTGCCGATGGCGCTGTGGCGCGTGTTGCCGGCGAGCTGGCAGACGTGGTCGATGTGGTCGGCGACGGCATCGAGGGTGACAAGGTCGCCGGCACTCTCGCCCACCTTGAAGTCGGGATGGAGCATCCAACTGTCGATGGCGGCGCCGATGACCGCGTCGCGCTCGACGAGGCGTTTGATCTGGTCGTCGGTGAGCTGACGCTGGCGGTCGACCAGCGCGCGGCAGTTGTGATGGCTGGCGATGACGCGGCCGGCGAAGCGGTCGAGCACGTCGTCGAAGCTGGTGTCGCTGAGGTGGGTGACGTCGAGAATCATGCCGATGCGCTCGAACTGCTTGAGCAGCTCGCGGCCGGCGTCGGTGAGCGGGCCGTCGAAGCCGGTGCCGACGGCGTAGGCGCTGCGGCCGTAGTGCACGGGGCCGACGGCGCGCAAACCGTCGGCGTACCACGCCTCGGCCTGCTCGGGCGTGACGATAGGGTCGGCGCCTTCCATCGCGATGATGATGCCGATGGGCAGTTGCTGCGGGTCGGCGTCCGGAGCGGTCCACTGTTGCCAGTGTGCATCGAGGTCGGCGCGCGTGCGGATCAGGCGGAAGTAACCTTCGCGCTCGAGTTGGCGGTAATAGGCGAGCTGGCCCTGGGCGATGGCGTAAGCGTGCTGCTGATTGGGAAAGTCCAGCGCCCTGCGCTGGTTCCCCTCGGCGGGGATGGCGTGCTGCTTCATCGGTGTGTTCAGGTCGAGCTCGGGCCTGGCGGCGCCTTGCGCGGGTATCGCGCGGGCGAGCAGCGTGCCGAAGCAGACGGCCACGCGGGCGCGGCGCAGCTCGTCGATGGTGATCGTGGCGTTGCCGCGCGCCTTGTCGTCAGTCATGTGCCGCTCGCGCTCGCGCAGCGTTTCAAGGGGCAGCGTGAGATCGCGGTCCCAACTGAGGGCGCTCCAGCTCAGGTCGAGGTGTGCGTCGATGATGGATCGCATGGGGCGTTCCTGGAAGAGTCGAGGGATGGCGCTTTCTCGAGGTCAGTGGTGTATGGAGGCGGCGCTGTGTTGGGGCGCGGTCAGGCCGAGCAAGTGGAGCGTGTCGCGGTGGATCATCGCCTCGATCTGGTCGGTGTCGAGGCGCGGCAGGCTGGTGCCGTCGAGCATGCCGTTGAGCGAGCGCAGGCCGGCGAGGGTGGCCTGGACGTTGGTGAACGGATAGTCGGTGCCGAACAGCAGCTTGTCCCAGATGCCGTACTGCTGCGCGAGCATGAGGCTGTGGTAGAGCTGATGCGCGCGGTAGTGCAGGGCGCTGATGTCGCAGTAGACGCATCGGTGCTTGCGCGCGACGACAACGGCCTCGTGCTCGTAGGGGTGGCCGAGGTGGGCCATGATGATCTTCACATCGGGAAAGCGCATGGCGACGGTATCGAGGTGGCGCGGCAGGGTGCATTCGAGCGGCGCCTGGGCGA
>JBMCXL010000264.1:0-4937 GCA_048621015.1 Phycisphaeraceae bacterium | reverse complement strand
GCACTGACGTGCCGACGCTGTGGCGCTTGTGCGCATGGGGGGTGGACCAGTGCGTGATCGGGCTCGTTTCGGTCAGGCCGTAGCCTTCGAGGATCTGCAAGCCGAAGCGCTCGCGGCATTGTTCGTAGATCACATCGGGCAGCGGCTCGCCGCCGGAGATGGGCAGGCGGATGGAGGCGAAGTCGTCGGGCGTGGCGCTTTTGACGGTGAGCATCGCGCCGTACATGGAGGGCACGGCCATGAGGATGTCGGGTTTGTGCTTGCGGATGAGCTCGACGATGCGCCGCGGCACGAAGCGCGCGGAATAGATGACGGTGCTGCCGATGCGCAGCGGGATGAGCGTCAGTGCCGTGAGGCCGAAGCTGTGAAACTGCGGCAGCACGCCGAGGAACGCGTCGGCCTGGGTGAGGCGGGCGTGCTCGATGCCGGCGTTGACGTTGGACTCGAGGTTGCCGTGCGTGAGCATGACGCCTTTGGGCTTGCCGCTGGTGCCGGAGGTGTACAGCAGCACGGCGAGATCGTCGGGCGCGAGCGGCGCGGGCCAGCGTGGCGTGGGGAAGCCGGTGCGGTCGATGTCTTCGAGGCGCACGACGTTGATGTGGTCGGGGATCGCGCCGTCGTCGAGAAAATCGAGCATCGGCTGGACGGTGAGGATCGTGTCGATGTCGCTGTCGTGGATGACGTAGGCGAGCTCGTTCTTGCTGAGCAGGTAGTTCAGCGGCACGGCGACGCGGCCGAGGATCCAGGCGCCCAGCAGCGCGATGGGGAATGCACCGCTGGTGGGCAGCAGCAGGCCGACGTGGCGCGCGCCGGTGGCCTGCTCGATGGCGTCGGCGAGGTAGAACGCGCCGACGCCGATCCGCGCGTAGCTGTAGCGGCGCAGATCGTCGATCGCGGCCACGCGGCCGGGCGAGAGCAGCGCGCGTTTGAGGATCGCACCAACCAGGCTCATGGCAACTCCTTCACGCGGGGCGCAGGGAAGGTCCGACTCGCCCACGCGCTCGGGCGCCGGACGTGAGGTAGACTATCACCCCTGCCGAGGCTTGGCGACAGGAAACGCGACGATGAAACAGAGCACACGGATGTGGCGAGGATGGGTCGCGGCGACGGTGCTGGTGTTGCTGGCCGGCTGCGCAGCGCCGGGCGACACGACGCTGAACGAGGCGACCGACGCTTACCAGCAGGGCCGATACGAGGCCGCGTACCAGGCGGCGGCGCGGCTGACTCGATCGGCCGGCGCCAGCGGCGACGTGGCGGCCTATCTCGCGGGGCTGGCGGCGGAGCGGTTGGAGCGGCTGGACGAGGCCCGGCATCATTTCCAGCGCGCGGCGCGCAGCGCCGACGAGGAGCTGGCCGCCGACGCGCGGGCGTCGCTGGGATTGCTCCATCATCGACAGGGCCGGTACCGCGAGGCGGCTGACGTTCTGGAGCGCGCCGCCCGCGCGCTGACCGGCGAGCAGCGCGCCAACGCCTACTTCTACGCCGGCATCGCCCAGCAGAAGGTCGATCGCTGGGCGCAGGCCCGCACCGACTTCGTGCTCGCCCGCGCCGCCACGAGCGATTCGTCGCTGCGCCGGCGCATCGATCAGCACCTGGCGGTGACCGGCTACACGATCCAGATCGGCGCGTTCCGCGACCGCGCCAACGCGCGGCGCGCCGCGGAGCGGTTCGCCAGCCGCGCGCGGCAACTGGATCTGGGTTCGCCGCGGCTGGTCGAGGCGGATCAACTGACGCTCGTGCAGGTCGGCCGGTTCAGCAGCTACCGCACGGCACAACGCGCGCGCCAGCGCCTCGGGGCGGAGCAGGCCATCGTCGCGCCGATCATGTCGCAGTAGGGGCGGACGTGATAGCGGCTGTTTCACTGCGACGGCGATGACCCCGCGGAAGGCTCGCGGACTCGCCATCCGCGGGCTTGGGGATCGCAGTGAAACGGTCTTCCATACGGATTGCGATTATTTCGCAGGCGTGACCATGGCGATCTGCGATCGCCCGCTAAACCACAAGGCGATTTCACCGCCTGCGAATTTATCGTGACATGTATCAGCCGCCGAGCTGGACACTGGGTTCGAGCGTTTCGACGATGGTGCGCAGCATGTCATCCTGGAGCTGTTTCATCTGCGCGTTGTAGAGCGGCGGCTTGAAACCGTTGAACAGGAAGCTGAACGCGATGGTGCGCGGCTCGTCGTCGGTGGGGTTCAGGACGAGATAACCCGACAGCGCGGAGACGCTGCGCAGGTAGCCGCTCTTGCCGTGGACCGAGGCATGGGGCAGGTCGGTGAGGCGTTTTTCGAGCGTGCCGTGCCGGCCGGCCTCGGAGAGGCTTTCGCGGAAGATGCGCGCCTTGGCGGTGTCGCTGTCGTCGTGCATGCTCTGGAGCAGTTGGACGAATGCTTCGGCGCTGACGCGGTTGTCGCGGCTGTAGCCCGAGCCGTCGGCGATCCGGATGGCGGCGCTGCTCGTGCCGAGGCGCTGGCGCAGCGCGAGGCGCACGGCGGCGGCGCCGTTCTCCCAACTGCCCGGTGTGCCGGTGACCGCGCGGCCCATGCGCTTGAGCAGCGCCTCGGCGAACATGTTCTGCGAGTCGCGATTCACGCGGTCGAGAATCGCCGGCAGCGTCGTCTGCATCCGGTGCAGCGTCGAGCCGACCGGCAGCATCGCGTCATCCTCGATGCGCTGCACGGTGCTGACCGTCACGTCGGCGCGTGCGTCGAGCCGATGGGCGAACAGTCGGCCGAAGAACATCGGCGGGTCGTGCACGGTGACCTGCGTGGGCTCGTAGGGGCGGTTGCGCACGGTGCCGTGGAAGGTGAACTTGTTGCGGTCGGAGGCGCGGCTGATCCAGTAGGAATCCTTGCCGCCGGTGGTCGCCTTGTTGGTGGTCTCGATGAACGGCACGTCGGGGTAGATCTCGACGTCCGGTGCAAGGCCGACGCGCTCGTCGGGGATCAGCCGCACGTCAATGCAGTTGCGGTAGAAGTTGAGGCCGGCGACCTGCGCGGAGTAACCGCGGATGAGCTGACCCTCCGGCCAGGAGGGGTGGACGAACTGGCGATCGAACACGCGGTCGTCCACGAGCAGCCGGTCGATCGTCTGGAGGTCGGTCTCGGCCACGGCCTGCTCCCAACTGGCGAGCACGTCATCGAGCTCGTAGCCGTGCGCTTCCAGCAGGACGGGGTCGCCGAACGCCGGATCGCCATCGCCGCGGACCAGCAGGGTCGTGCCGGCGTTGTCGTTGTCGCGGATCAGGCGCAGCTCGGTGCGGAACAGGAACTCGGGCCCGAGCACATCCAGCGCCGCGGCCGTGGTGATCAGCTTCATGTTGCTGGCGGGGATCATCGGCTTCTCGGCGCGGAGGCGCGCGAGGGTGCGGCCGGTGTCCAGGTCGCGGACCATGACCGCCACCTGCGCCTCACCCAGCTCGTGGGATTGAAGCATCTGCTCGAGCTGGCCTTCGATATTCGAGGCGCGGGCCGGGGTCGACAGGGTGACCACGACCAGAAGCATGGGCAGCGCCAGAGCCAGCGGGCCGAGCGGCCGACGATTGCGCATGGGGGCCGATCCGATTCCAGGGTGACAGGGCGGGCTCACAGCGGGCTTGTCAGGTCTATCGACCGTTCGGCATGCCGCCCTTCAAGCGCGGCGGGGAGACCGGTCAAGGTCGCCCATGGCGCGACAAGACAGCCGTCGCCGCCGCTACAGCACGCGCCGTTTCACAGCGGCCCGTCCAGTTTAAGGAATTGTCGGTCGTCAGGCAGGGGCGTTATCGGAGGCATCGGTGCGGAATCCCCCGATAGCGCGGTTGAACACGCGATCACCCGTCGTGGAAGAGGTGCGTTCGGTTCGTGGACAGCCCGGGCCGGGCCCGCTCAGTCTTGCCAGTACGCGCAGCGCCTGACCTCGCGAAGCTGGTAGGTCTGCCCGTTCGGCCCCTCGTAGCGCACCATGATGTGCAGGCCCGGTGCGTCCTCGACGTGATCGCCCTCGGCAGCGAACCAGTAATCGTGCTCGCGCGTCGTGTTCTTGATCGGCTCCACCACGCGCAGGTGATAGACCGCCACCTCGCCGATCGGCAGTTCCAGCGTCTCTCGGCCGACGTAGCTCAACCGCGTGGGAAACAGGAACGTGGGGCTCCACTTGTTGGAGGTCTGGTCGGCGAGCAGCGCCAGCTCGATCGGCTCCTCGGGCGGCGCATCGAAGGGATAGCCGCGCAGCACCAGGCTCAGCGCATCCTGAAACGCGAAATTCGCTGGCGGTTGCGCTTCACCAGCCTTGTGGCCTTCGTTGGGGAAATAGCTGAACTGCCGCCACCGCATCTCGCCGGCATGGTTGACGTACTGCTTGAAGGTCGCCCCACAATCTTCCTGCGAGCCCATGTCCAGCTTCAGGCTCTTGAGATCGTCCACGCCGACGTAGGCCATTGTGGAGTAGTGATAGCTGTATTTTTCGGTGGGGATGTCCTCGCGCAGGTGGTGCTTGAAGACGTGGCGGCCGGTTCCGTTGGCGCTCTTGGTGAATGTCTCGGGGCTGGCGTGCTCGGTGTTGGTGAAGAGGCGCGCGGTGTATTGGCGGGACTGGCCGTAGATCTCGCGCGTCGCCGCGTAGACGGCACACTCCGCCTTGCCGTCATCCCAGATGGCGTTGCGGCGCCAGTCGGTGGTGAACCGCTCGTAGGGATCGTCCTGCGCGGCGGCGGGGACCGTCAGCAGCAGGCTCAACGGCACGGCCAGCAGGAAACACCGCATCTTCATCGTCGTTCGGATCGTGGCCATTGCGGACGCTCCTTTCCGGGGGGAGGCGCGGCTGACCAGGGGACAACACGCGGCAACGGTCCATTCATCCATCAATACGTGGCGGCACCCTTTGACGGGTGCCACGGCTTATTCGCGAAGCGGTAAGCCGTGCGAGCGCCGGAAGCGGCACGGCTTGCCCTTCGGGTC
>JBMCXL010000263.1:0-4949 GCA_048621015.1 Phycisphaeraceae bacterium | reverse complement strand
ACACCTGACGTGTGCCACTCTCTTTCGCCTTTAGGTAATTTTGTATCACTGATCCAGTTTTTGTACCAATAGATGCTAGCAACAGCAGATCCTTCACCACCGCCACTTTCTTCCGTCATTATGAATAAAGCATCTTGGTTGTTCCCGGTCGGCTTCAGGATAAATTGTTCAAATGGCCGGCCACTCGCGCTCTCCACGGCCTCTACAACAACCTGTGGATCGAGTCCATTTCTCTTCAGGATTTCCAACGCTTTGTCCTCACTCATGCCAGTGTAGATCACCGCACTGCTGCTTTTGGATTGGCACCCACCCACTAGAAGACAGCCAGCCAGCAACACTAGAAGATTCCGGTTCACTGCCCGCGCTCTCGCAGAATTACGAATTTTCTGAATCTGGATTATGTGAATCTGGATCATCTGAATCTGGCAGCGGGAAGATTGGCATTTCCTGAAGCCTATCCGGAGGAATTCGATTATTCGGCGAATCGAACCAAGTTCCGTAGGGCAGGTCATCGACCTGCCTTCTCACCATCGCAACGTGCAGGGGGAGGCAGGTCGATGACCTGCCCTACGCCTGTTGCATCTCGAGCAGTTGTTGCGCTTTGGTGGGGATGGGTGTGCCATCACCGCCTTTGAGGCGATTGTTGTCGCGGCAGAGTTTGATGTTGCCGTTGACGATGGTGGCGAGGGCCTGCGTCGTGGCATTCCAGCCGTGGAAGGGGCAGTTGCGGGCTTTGCTGGCGAACTGCGTGGCGTCGATGGTGTAGCGGGCCTTGGGGTCGATGACGGTGATGTCGGCGTCACCGCCTTCGCTGAGCGTGCCTTTGGTTTGCAGGTCGCAGAGGCGCGCGGGGTTGATCGTCAGCATCGCGATGAGCTGCGGCCAGTCGATGGTTTCGGTGTCGATCAGGGCGCGAACGTACATGGGCAGCGCCGATTCGAGGCCGATGATGCCGTAGGGGGCGGCGGCGAATTCGAGCTCTTTTTCCTCGGCGGTGTGCGGGGCGTGGTCGGTGGCGAGGATCGTGATGGTGCCGTCGCGCACGGCTTCGAGCAGCGCTTCGATGTCGCGGCGCGTGCGCAGCGGGGGATTCATCTTGTATTGCGTGTCGTAGCCTGAACAATCGTCTTCGGTGAGCAGGAGGTGATGCGGGGAGACTTCGGCGGTGACGTTCGCCTGGCCGAACAGGTCGCGGCGGGCCTGGCGGACGAGCTCGGCGCTGCCGCCGGAGGAGAGGTGCTGGGCGTGGTAGCGCGTGGCGAAGTTCTGGTGCTTGTTGAGCAGGATGTCGCGCTGGATGATCAGTTCCTCGGCGACCTTGGGCCAGCCGGCGAGGCCGAGGCGCGTGGCGAGCGCGCCGCTGTTCATCGCGCCGCCGCCGAGCTCGGGGTCTTCGCAGTGCTGCATGATCGCTTTGCCGGTCATGGCGATGTAGCTCATGGCTTTGGACATGACACTGGATGAGGCGACGGCACATCCATCGTCGGAAAAGGCGACGGCGCCGCTGGCGGCCATGAGCGCGATCTCGGCGAGCTCTTTGCCTTCGCGTGCTTTGGTGATCGCCCCCACGGGGAAGACGTTGGCAAGGCCGGCGCGCTCGGCCTGGCGGTAGACGAACTCGATGCGCGAGTCGTCGTCGAGCGCGGGCTGGGTGTTGGGCATGCAGCAGATGGTGGTGAACCCGCCGGCGATGGCGGCGGCGGCACCGGTGGCAATGGTTTCCTTGTCTTCCTGGCCGGGCTCGCGCAGATGGACGTGCGGGTCGATCAGGCCGGGGCAGACGATGCAGCCGGCGGCGTCGAGCACGCGCGCGTCGGAGCCGGTGTCGGGCTTGGTGATCTTGCCGATGCGGGCGATGCGGCCGTGCTCGATGAGCAGGTCAGTGGTCTGGTCGAGGTCGTTGGCCGGGTCGATGACGCGCGCGCCGGTGATGGTGAGGCGGGACATGGCCGTAGGATAGCAGAAGGGGGAAGGCGGAAGGCAGGCGAGCAGGCGACAGGGGAGGCGCGGGGTTGGCGGGGGAATACCCCGCAGAAGGCTCCTGCGTCGCCATCTGCGGGCTTTGGAGGTGTGAGTTTATAACAGAGTCGGATGCTGTCTAAACCGGAAACCAGAAACCACACTATCAGGCGGCGAGCTTGCGGCGGGAGCGGCTGTTGACGCGCTCCTTGGCGCGGCGGACGCTTTCGCGGTAGCTCTGGCGCTGGTGGCGGGCGCGCACGGCCAGGTCGTGGCGCTCCAGTTCGTCGCGGACGCGCGCGGCGAGGCAGCCGAGCACGCAGGTGATCAGCAGATACGCCAGAGCCGCGAGGATGAGCCAGACCGGTAGAGGCAGCTTGGGGAACATCACTGAAGATATCGGCTTGGAAGGGTGGTGGGCTTGACGGGGGCGTTAGGCAGCGAATGGAACAGCGAGCCGGGGTGTCCGCCGCCCGGATGGCTGGGAGATGGGGTGGGGAGCGCCTGGGTAGGTGGAGGTGTCCGGACCGGGGACGGGCCGGCTCGCGCGCGGGGTGGCGGGGGCGGTCGTGTCAACAGCGGTTGGAACGGGTAGACTTGGAAGCGATGCGGGGTTTCCGGTTGCATGTGCATCTCGTGGCGGTGTTGCTGGCGGCGTGGTTGTGGCCGGCGGCACCGGTGGCGGCGCAGCTCAGCGGTGTGGAGCTGGCGGTGCCACGCGATTTCGTGGGCATCGGCGGGCGCCTCCGGCTTGGGGAGTGGACGCCGATTCGGGTGACGCTGACCAACCGCGGGTCGGAGCCGCGCGCGGTGATCTGCCGGTGGCTGCTGCGCGACTACGACGGCGACGAGGTGATCGCCCAACGGCGGGTGGGCGCGCTGAACCCGCAGGCGGACGAGTCGGTGTGGCTGTATGGCGTGCCGCCGGTGAATCAGCCGAACGGTCATGCGTGGACGATCCAGGTGCTCGACGAGGCGGGCGAGCGCGTGTTGGCGTCGGAGGACGTCCTCGTCGACCACCGGATGCTCTTCGAGCACGCGCACACGCCGATCGGGGTGATGAGCACGGCCGCGCTGGGCTTGCAGCCGTACACCGCGCGCGACACGCGGCACGATGCGGTGGCGCTGCTGCGCGGGTTGGAGTTGGCGAGCTTGCCGGACCGGTGGTACGGCCTGTCGAGCGTGCAGGCGCTGATCTGGACCAGCGAGGGCGGCGCGCCGGTGGACCAGGCCGGCAGCGTGGCGGATGAGATGCTCCTGGCGCTGCGCGAGTGGGTGCGGCGCGGGGGGCACCTGGTCATCGTGCTGCCGAGCGTCGGGCAGACGTGGACGGAGTCGGTGGTGGCGGACATGCTGCCGGTGACGGATCAACAGATGCGCGCGCTGCCGGATGCGGAGCTGCCGGGGTGGCTGTACGACGCGCGGCCGAGCGAGCCGGTGCGCATGCAGCTCACCGGTTTCGCAGTGGAAGGTGATGATGATGTGGCGGTGCTGGAGCGCGCCGAGGATGGGACGCCGGTGGTGGTGGCGGGCCGGCACGGGTTCGGGCGCGTGACGATGGTGGGGGTGGACCTGCGCGATCGGCGGCTGGTGCGCATGGGTGTGCCGAGCGGGCGCTTCGGGCTGTGGCACACGATCTTCGGCTGGCAGAGCCCGGCGTTCACGCAGGCGTACATCGAGGCGGAGCGCAACAAGAATCCGCCGGCGATGAACCGGGTGGCGCATCGCGACGAGGTGTCGCTGGGGCGGTTCATTCCGGGCATGATCGCGATGCGCAACACGGCGGCGCCGGCGCTGCTGGCGGCGGTGCTGGTGTTCGCGCTGTACTGGGTGCTCGCCGGGCCGGTGGCGTACGTGGCGCTGCGGCAGAAGGGGACGGTGCAGCACAGTTGGGTGGTGTTCGCCGGTTTCGCGTTGCTGTTCTCGGTGGTGACGTGGGTGGGCGCGTGGGCGATGCAGCCGCGGCTGGAGTCGGTGTCGCACTTCAGCGTGCTCGATGCCGACGGGCGCACGGGCGAGGTGCACGCGCACAGTTGGCTGTCGCTGTTCGCGCCGGAGTTCGGGGATGTGCATGTGGCGCTGGGCGAGGATGCGGGCAGCGCGCACCACACGCTCTCCAGCGCGGGCCATCCGCACGGCGGGCAGGGCGCGGGTTTTCTCGATCGGCGCTCGTACACTCTGGACGCGGCGGCGCCGAGCGCGATGGACGTGCCGTTTCGCGGGACGGCGAAGCAGTTCGAGCTGGATTACTACGGCCGACTGGACCGCGCGCAGCCGGGCGTGATGCACGACTGGGTGATGCCGCAGGGGCGCGTGCGCGTGGAGAACGCGTGGCCGGTGGGTGAGTTGTCGCACGGTTTGCCGGGTGTGCTGCGCGACGTGCTGGTGGTGTATTGTCCCGGGGATGGGCAGATGCCGTGGGTGTGGCGCTACGATCGCTGGGCGCCGCGGGAGGTGCTGGACCTGTCGGCGAACCGGGGGCGGGCGACGGGGCTGGTGCGCCGGCCGCGGCGGTTTGCGGAGGATCGCAACTGGAACACGGAGGGTTTTCTCGGCGAGTTGATCGGGCAGCGCACGGGGCGCGGCTTTGCGCAGATGGAGCAGTTGCGCGGTAGCGTGGCGGAAAGCGAGCTGATCCAGGCGATGGAGATGCTGACGTTTTACGCGATGCTGCCGCCGCCGAACTTTCGCAAAGGGTTGAGTGGCGCGCTGAGCGGCAGTCGACCGGTGATGTACGGGCGCGACGGCGCGCGGCCGTTCGACGTGTCGCACCTGACCGCTGGCCGGCGATTGATCGTGCTCGGTTACCTGGAGAGTGCGCCGCTGCCGGCGCCGCTGACGGTCGACGAGCGCGCGGTGGATTCGGAAGGGTGGACGATGGTGCGGTGGGTGTATGATTTATAGTTTCAAGTTCCAGGTTTCAAGTTTCAAGTTCGCGGAGACGGCGGCGAAGCCGCCGATCAACTTGAAACTTGAAACCTGGAACTTGA
>JBMCXL010000262.1:0-4956 GCA_048621015.1 Phycisphaeraceae bacterium | reverse complement strand
GCCCACGGTCTCCCGACCGTGGGCGAAGCACCGGTGAACGTCTCGTGCTCCTGCTCCCACGCCTACTCCGCCAACCCCTCGAACAACGGCGTCGACAGGTAGCGCTCCCCGAAGCTGGCGGCAACCGTGACGATCGTCTTGCCCCGGTGCTCGGGTTGCCCCGCCACGCGGCAGGCGGCGCAGACGTTGGCGCCGGTGGAGATGCCGCCGAAGATGCCCTCTTCCTTCGCCAGTCGACGCGCCCACTCGAACGCTTCGTCGTTGGAGACCTGCTCCACGCCGCCCAGCAGCGACACGTCCAGGTTCTTGGGCACAAACCCGGCGCCGATGCCCTGGATCTTGTGCGGGCCGGGCTTGAGGTCCTGCCCGTCCAGGGTCTGCTGGATGACCGGCGAATCGGTCGGCTCCACGGCAATGGCGGTGAACTCGCGCTTGCGCTCCTTCATGTAGCGCGTCACGCCGGTGATCGTGCCGCCGGTGCCCACGCCCGCCACCAGCAGGTCGGCCGCGCCGTCGGTGTCGTGCCAGATCTCGGCGCCGGTGGTCTTGTAGTGGACGTCGGGGTTGGCCGGGTTCTCGAACTGCTGGGGCATCCAGGCGTTGTCGGAGGTGGTGACCATCTCCGCGGCCTTGTTGATCGCGCCTTTCATGCCGTCGCCGGCGGGGGTGAGCACGAGGTTGGCGCCCAGCGCCCGCAGCAGGGCGCGGCGCTCGATGCTCATCGACTCGGGCATGGTCAGCGTGAGCTTGTAGCCTCTGGCCGCGCAGACAAAGGCCAGCGCGATGCCGGTGTTGCCGCTGGTCGGCTCGATGATGTGGGTGTCTTGGTTGATCGTGCCGGCTTCCTCGGCGGCCTCGATCATCGCCCGGCCGATGCGGTCCTTGACGCTGGCCAGGGGATTGAAGAACTCGCACTTGACCAGGACGTTGCTGCCCTCGGGCGCGAGGCGGCGCAGCTTGACCAGCGGGGTGTTGAAGGTGGTCTCGATGATGCTGGCATAGCTGGTGCCGTGCAGCAGACGGGATGTTTGTGCGGCGGCGGGCGTGCCCATGATGCGGGTCTCCGGAACCGGGGCTTCGATTTGATTCAGAAATGCGCAACCCTCAGCGCGATCTGATTATCGTACCGGCCGCCCACAAACCTGCCAAGCATGTTGGTACGCCGATCGGGGCACCGTGGGAACACGCCGAGGCGGCATCACACGGCGGTCGCAGCCCGGCCCGCCGCACGCACGAGGTTCACCGTCGCCGCCAGCCCGGTGCGCATCGCCGGCAACTGCCAGACGTCCCGTCGATGGCCCGGCGCCCATACCGCGACGTTCGGCTGCGCCACCGACTGCCAGGCGATCGGCTGCTGACCGGTGCTGATTCTGCCCACCGCCAACTCATGCACCGGAGCCGCCTCGTGCAGTTGCACGTACACCTCGTCGCGCGGCAGCCAGGCCGTCGCCCAGCCCGGATCGAAGCGTTCGGGGCTGGTGACCTCGATCTCGCAGGGTTCGTGCGGATGTCCCGACGGCTGCATGCCCGGCTCGCCGCGCCAGACCCAGTGCCTGCCCATCCACTGCCGAAACGTCGGCCAGTCCGCGTACGCGCCGATGCCGCAATGCACGATCCCCAACGGCTTGCCGGCCTCGACCCAGCCCCCAATCGCCTGGCGCGCCGCGGGTGTTGATGCACGCTGCGTGTGATAAAGCAACAGCAGGTCCGCGCCCTGCAAATCTCCCGGCTCGATCGAATGCTGCTCCGCCTTGATCACCTCGACCGATTCGGCGCCGATCGCGCGCACCGCTTCCGCCAACCCCTCGCGGCCGCCTTCGCCCGTCACCGGGTCCGCGTGATGGTTGTCCGCCAGCAGCACCACGCGCCCCAGCGATCCCGGCCGCGGGGCGCGCTGCACGACCTCCAGCGGTGCAAAATGCACGTCCGCCGGCACCGGCACGCGCCGCATGCTGCGCGCCGATTCGTGCGCGGCCCACGCCATGCGCGTCGCATTCGCCGACCGCTCCGCGTCCACGCGCAGCGGCGCGCCGTTATCGATTGTTTCGAACATGTTCGCGATCAATCCCGCGAAGCCGGGCTTGTCCACCGGCGCGGGCTCGTGCACCGTGAAGCCGTCGCGGTTGAACACGCTCAACTTGCCGTCCTCCATCGCGATCATCCCGTCGCGGCCGCGCACCTGCACCATGCGTCCGTCGGGCAGGTCCGGCCCGGTGACGAAGATCGCCTGGCGCCCTTGCGGATACTGCGCCAACACGACCGAGTTGTCCTCGATCGCATGTTCGTACCGCCGCGCGCCGCTGTGATCGATGCCGGCCAGCACCCATTCAGGCTGCGCATCAAAGAGCCAACTCACCAGGTCCATCCAGTGCACCGACCAGGAGAGCATGTCCCAGCCGTCGCCGACGCGCATCTCGGCGCACCAGCCGTCGCCGATCGCGCCGCCGTGCAGCAGCTCGCGCAGCTTGACGAACACGCCGTCATAAGCGCGCTGGTGCGCGATGGCAAGCTTGGTCCCGTGCTCGCGGCAGGCGGCGAGCATCTTGTCGACCTCGGTATTGTCCAGCGCCATGGGCTTTTCGCAGATGATGCCCTTGACGCCGGTCTGCGCTGCTTCGATGACCTGCGGACGGTGCAGGCGCGGCCACGTGCAGATGCTGACGACCTCCGGCGTGAGGGCTTCGTACAGCGCGGTGGTGCTCGGGAACAGTTGGTCGCTGGGCAGCTCGAAGGTTTCGCCGAAAGCCTTGCGGTTGTCGTCATCGGGGTCGACGGCATGGAGCTTGATGTCGGGCATGCCGTGGAGGTAGCCCTTGGCGTGGGCGTGGCCGATGGCGAAGCCTTCCTTGCCTTGGCGGGCCTTGCCGCAGCCGATGATCGCGGCGGTGCGCGAGGTGGACATGGAAAAAGTTCCTTTCAGGCAGTCCATTGCTTGAGGCGGTCGGCGGAGGTTTTGAGGTTTTCTTCGCCGGCGATTTCGAGCGTGGTCGGGCCGTCGAAGCCGACGTCTTTCAACTCGCCGACGAGTTGTTGGATGTCGATGACGCCGTCGCCGAGCGGGATGGTCGCCATGCCGCAGCCGAACAGCTTGCCGCGCTGCGGTTCCATCTCCGCGGGCATGTCTTTCCAGTGCACATGCCTGATGCGCGCGCCGAAGTGCTTGACGAACTTGTGCGGGTCTTCGCCGCCGAGCCAGCAGTTGCCGGTGTCGAGGTTGATGCCGACCGTGTCCGGGTGGCCGAGCGCATCGAGCAGCGCCTGCATGTTGTCGATCGGGTCGGTCAGCCAGCCATGGGGCTCGATGAGGATCTCGATGCCGAGCTCCTCGGCCCACAGGATCGGCTCGTAGAGCTTTTCCTGCACGGCGAAGATCGCCTGCTCGCGCCTGAGGTTGTGGCCGAAGTCGGTCTTCGGATCGCCGTCGGCCGTGACGACCTGCTTGATGCCGAGCAGGTGCGCCAGGCGGATGGCCTTGATGATCTCGTGCGTGCCGTAGCGGTCGGGAGCGGGGGGATCGAGCAGGTTGGCATGGGCGCAGACGGCGGTGAGGGTGAGCTGGTTGTCGTCGGCAAGCTTCTGGATGCGCCCGGGCCGACTGTCGAGGCTGAGCGAAGCGGCGAAGCCGTATTCGGTGCCGAGCGTGGCGCCGTCGTGGTTGTCGGTCAGATCGGCGAAGTCGAAGCCCATGGCGCGGATGCGCGCGAACTGGTGGGCGATGTCGGTGAACGGGTCGATCAGGGCGAAGCAACCGATGTCCATGGCGCGGTTCCTTACATTGATGCACGCAAGCGGGAAGGTGCATGAACGGTACATCGCCGGCGCCGGGCTGTCTTTCACGATCGGCGGGTGGTAAATTGTGCAAATGGTGACGGACGTGATCCTCGAGGCCGGCCACTGGTCGCCGCACAAGTGGCGACGGCTGCGCTCGCACATGAACGCGGGGCTGGAGGTGATCCACGTGGCGGCGGGTCGGTCGGTGTGGCACATCGACGGTCGGCCCGAACGCGTGGCGCCGGGCTCGGTGTTCTTCACGCTGCCGTGGCAGGAGCACGGGGGCGTGGCGGAGCGCGAGCCGGGCATCGCGCTGTCGTTCGTCGTGCTGGCACTGGACCGGGTGTATCGCCGACCGGTGCGGCGCTTCGGATTCCACCCGGCGTTGGGCGTGACCGGCCGCGAGGCGCAGCGCATCGCGCATCTGCTGCGCGACAGCACGCGGCACGCGCATCCGGCCTCACCGGCGCTGGCGTGGCTGGTGCCGCGGCTTGTGGATGAGCATCACCAGTCAACGCAGCTCGGGACGCGCGCCCTGGCGGCGGCGCTGGGGCGCGCGGTGGTGATCGAGCTGGCCCGGTGCATCGAAGCCGCGCCATCAAGTGTCGCGCCGGCAGCGCACGCGAGCGATGCGGAGCGGCGGGTGGCGACGTTTCTGGAGACGCTGCGCCGTCGCTGCACCGAGCAATGGACACTCGAACGCATGGCAGAGAGTTGTGGACTCGGGCGGACCCGCTTCGCGCAGCTCGTCAAGCAGCAGACGGGGGACTCGCCGATCATGGTGCTGAACCGGCAGCGCATCGAACGCGCGCAGCAGATGCTGCGCGGGACCAATGCCTCGGTGACCGAAGTGGCGTTCGCCTGTGGATTCAGCAGCGCCCAGTACTTCGCGCGCGTGTTCCAGGAATACACGGGGCGCACCGCGACGATGGATCGTCAGCAGGGGGCGTCACCGCCCGCCCAGCGGTTGTCATCATGAAGCGTGCCCGCGGCTTTCGGTCCGGTCGCGCTTTCGATCCAGGCGCGGCCGCTACATGGGGATTGGCCGTGCGCTACTCGTACAGGTGCTCGACGCCGTGCTTGAAAAGCTGCGTGGCGTAGCCGGTGGTTGTCCATCCGCTGCCGCCGGTGGCGCGGGCGAATTCGTGTGGCGCGCGATTGGCGAACCAGTGCGCCGAGCCGTCC
>JBMCXL010000261.1:0-4966 GCA_048621015.1 Phycisphaeraceae bacterium | reverse complement strand
CCGTTGGCGGCAACGTTGTCGCGCTGGCTGGCGGACGATCAACGGCGCGCCGCAGTGGCAAAGCGGGCGCCGGCGTTCGCGCGCGAGCATTACGACTGGCAGCGCATCACCGAGCGCTGGTTGCGGCACTACGATGCGCTCGCCGTGGCGCGACAGGGGCAGAGCGCGAGCGGCAGCTTGTCTTCATGAAGCGTGAGCCGCTCAAACCACGGTTTATCCTCTTCGGCAATGTGCGTTCTGGTACGCCGTCAATGATGCGCGACCTGTTCGCCTGCATCTGAAGGCGGTGAGATGGAACGCGCCGCGTGCGACGCGGGCTTTCAATCAAACCGCCAAAGGCCCGGTCGACCGTACGAGGCGAGAAATTGCTCCGCGTCGGGGCGAACCCGCTCGATCGTCCACTGTCGCGTCGGCTCGTCCCATGTCGGCCGCTCGCCGATTCGCCGCTTGACGAACGGGCGCACCCAGTTTTTAGCCGTCTCGGGCGTGTGCCGACGCAGGGCGTTCACAATCGAGCTGCCCTGGAACGGGCGCAGGAATGTTCGGTCTTCGAGCAGCGCACTTGAGGCGTGGCGCGCCCCGGCCGTTTCTTCGAGCGGAACGTCGAGATCGACGTTGAGGAACTCGAGCATCGCGCGCAGCGTTCGGTCGGGAGCATCGCGATAGTCCTCGAAAAAAACGACGAGGATCTGTCGATCCGGAAAATGCCGGCGATAGCGGTTGATCTGCTTCCAGTACAGCGCGGTATCCACCAGCACCGGGTTCTGTCGAACGCTGTCGGCGAACAAAGGGCCCACCGCCGCGCCGTGGCGGATGGCGTTTTCCGCGTGGCTTCGCAGGACCATGTAGTGGGAAGCGATCTGATCGAGTGGGTGCCGGACCACGTAGATCAGCCGCGCGTGGGGCAGGTCGCGGGCGATGCGCTCGGCGACGTGAGGGAACTGGGCGTGTTTCGTGTAGGTCGTGCTGCCTTCACCGACTGCCTTCGCGGTGCCGGCGTTGCGGAAGTGCGACTCGTACCAGGCGAAGCCACGCTGGTACAGCTCATCATGGCTGAAAAAGAACGGCTCCTTCGGGTCGCTGATGAAGATGTCGGGGTGACTCGCCAATCGAGCGCACAGGCTGGACGTGCCGCATCGAGCCGCGCCGATCACGAGAAAATTCGGTCGCATCATCACCGTCCGTTTCCAATTCACCGTTGCGCCGCGGCCGCAGTCGGGGAGGCTTGGGCGCGGCCGAGCGACTTCAAGCGCGCAATCAGACCACCGAAATGCGCATCGGGATCGTACTGGGTGCCGATGTGTTTCCTTCCGGCCTCACCCATGCGCCTGCGCAGGGCATCATCTTGAATCAGGCGCTGCACCAGGTCGCCGAACGTGCGCCAGTCCTCCGGTTCGCAGAGCAGGCCGGTCTCTTCATGGCGCACCAGTTCGGGGATGCCCGCCACGCGCGTGGCGACGACGGGCAGCGCCGCGCTCGCCGCCTCAGCGACGGCCAACGGCGCCATATCCGAGCGCGTCGGCAACACGAATATATCCATGGTCGGAAGCAACGCGTTCAGCAGCCGCTCGCGCTCCACCATGCCGTGCCAGACCACGTTCCGGCAGCTTCGATCCGGCGGCGCGTCGCGGGAGCAGATATGCAGTTCGGCGACGTCGGCGAACCGCGCCTGGTGCAGTCGCACAAGGCCGGGACCGCCCTTGCGCGCAAAGCCGTTGCCGACGAAGCAGAGGCGCACCGGTTCGTCCGCCGCGCGCGGTGGATAAAGCAAACGATGCTGTTCCGTCAGCGGAATGCCATTCCGCGCGAGTTGGATTTTCCGCTCAGCGAGGCCGTAATGTGCCGCCAGTCCGTCGGCGACCCATTGGTTGCGGGCCACAATCAGATCGCAGTGATCGAACAGCTTTCGCTCGAACCGGGCCATGAACAGGTGCTCGAGCGTTCGTCGCCGCCAGGCTCGCGTGGGCTGCAATTCACACGCATCGACGTTCACCGCCAGCGCCGGCTTGTCCGGTCCCCGCAACGACAGCAGCGCCCCCGCGAACTCCTGCGAGATGATGTGAATCACGTCGAACCGCCGGGGCGCGAGCACGTCCGCAAACCATCGCCGCAACTGTCGGTTCATTAGCCATACATAGCGTGCCTGATGAAAGTCCAGGCGACAACGACCGAGCCCCGGGATCGACTTGCCGAGCACCTTCATCCACAACGGCCGGGCCAGCTCGATGTGGACGGCATCCACCTCGTCATCGCGGGCGGCATAGTCGATCAACGCATGGTGATAGTTGCGAAAGCCGAACGCCGCCTGCGACATGAACAGCATGCGGACCGCACCGCCGGGCTTCCACGGCGGCAGCGTGCTCGTATTCACCCCTTGCAGATTGGTCGTGACGAGACGGTTCATCACTGCAAGCACCGCTTGAACGTCGATTCATCCTTCTGGTCACACCCCCACCACACCTCACGCGCGCGGCGTGCCGCAACTGGGTCATCGTACCCGCTCCCGTCGATGAAAGCAGCGCTGACGCGGCATCGAACGATAGATTATCATGACGCTTCACCATCATGCGGAGGCTGAGCCCCAGGGGAGAACGCGGCTCCTGTGCGCTGCGCGAAGTCGAAATGGATGCAATGGCTCATCACCCGAGCGCCCTGACGCATAAAGTTGTGTTCTGCTGGCCCGGCGTGCCGGGGTACATGAGTGCATGCTGGCGGGCGTTGGCGGCACGCGCGGACGTGGAGCTACACGTCGTCAGCCATCAGCCGGCAGGACGCGCGGACCGCCCCGCCCCGTTCGACTTCGAATCCCTGGCCGCTGGCCTGTCCATCGAACTCATCGACTACAGCGACCTGCACAACGCCGAAGTCCTGGCACGGCACGTGATCGACCAGGAGCCCGATGTCGTTGTCCTGCCCGGCTGGCGAAACCGCGCCGCGCTTCAACTGGCAAGTCATCGCCAACTGCGCCACGCGCGCTTCGTGCTGGCAATGGACACGCCGTGGCGCGGTGATTTCCGTCAGCGCGTGGCGCGCTGGCGGTTGCGGCCGCTGCTGGAGCGCGTGGATCGCGTGGTCGTGCCGGGGGAGCGCGCCTGGCAATACGCGCGCCGGCTCGGTGTGCCCGAACAGCGCATCCGGCGCGGGCTGTATGGCATTGATTATGACGCGCTGCGCGCAAGCCTGGATCAGCGCCGCGCGCGAGCCGGTGGCTGGCCGCGCCGGTTTCTGTTCGTCGGGCGGTATGCGGCGGTGAAGGGGTTGGATGTGCTGCTTGAAGCGTATGCGCGGTATCGCGCGGCGCATGGCGAGAGGGAGGCGTTCGAGCTGTCGTGCTGCGGCAGCGGGCCGATGCAGGCGGAGGTGCAGGCGGCGGCGGGCGTAACGGATCATGGCTTCGTGCAGCCGAACGCGTTGCCGGACGTGTTCGCGGAGCATGGCGTGTTCGTGCTGCCGAGCCGGTATGACCCGTGGCCGCTGGCGTTGGTGGAGGCGTGCGCGGCGGGGCTGCCGGTCATCTGCACGGAAGCGTGCGGGTCGGCGGTGGAGTTGGTGCGGCCACACTACAACGGGCTGATCGTGCCGACGGAGGATGTTGATGCGCTGTGTGGTGCATTGAACCGGGCGCACGCGCAGCGGGAGGCGCTGGCGACGATGGGCGAGCGCGGCTGCGCGCTGGCGGCTGCGTATGGCGCGGAAGCGTGGGCACAGCGGTGGGCGGCGATGATCGAGGAGCTTGCGGCGCAACGGTGATCCGGACCTTCGCTGCGCTCAGGTCCGGCTTATGCGGGCAACGGTGTGGGCGTCTCGACGGGGTAAGCGGCGCGGTGGCGGGCTTCGATGGTCAGCCAGTCGAGCAGTGCGGCGCTGGCGCCGAAGCACATGGCGTTGAGGCTGCTGCCCATGATCGCGCCCGACTCGATCACGCCGTGCGCCAGCGCCGTGGCGCCGAGTGTCGCGGCGAACAGGCACATCGGGCGCAGCGTCGGCTCCTGTGCCGTGGCGCGGAACGCATGCCAGGCGCAGCGCCCCAGCCACGCCAGGCACGCCGCCAGCGCCAGCGCGCCGACGATGCCCATCTCCACGAGCACCTGGAAGTAGATGCTGTGCATGTTGACGCTGCTGCCCCAACCTTCCCCCGTGCTCATGCGCGCCCAACCGATGCCGATCAACGGCGACTCGCGGAAGCGCGCCAGCGCGCCCGTCCACGGCTGGCCGCGCGTGGTGAAGTCGTATTCGGCGAAACGCACCGCCCGGCTCTCCTCCACCACGCCAAGCACGAGCAACACACTCACCCCGACGACGATGCACACCGCCGCGAACACCCCCGGCCGCCGCACCAACGGCAGCATCAACAACATGAATCCGAGCATCGCCTGCCCGAATCCGCCCCGGCTGCCCGTCGCCAGCAGCAGCGCCGCCGCCGATAGTCCGATCGCATACGCCATCGTCCGCCACAGCTTCGAGTGCTCATAGAGCACGCCGAAGCAGCAGAACACCACCAACGGCCCCAGCGTCTCGGCGATGCGATTCGGGTTCAGCCCAAACAGGCTCAACCGCGCACCGCCCAACAACAGCCCCGGCTGCCGCGCCACGCCCGCCAGCAGAATCAGCGTGAGCACGCCTGCCGCGACCACGACGCAGCGCTGCCACTTCCACAGCGCCTCCTCGTCGCGCGCCGCCAGCACCCCCGCCATGCCCAGCATCACCGTCAGCAGAAACAGCCCCTTGAACATCACGCCACCGATCGGATCCTCGCTCCACAATGCCGCGAGCACGTAAAAGAGCGAGAACGCCAGCAGCGCGCGCGACGCCGGCCCGATCTGCCACGGCCGCACACACACCAACGCCACCGCCACCGCCAGCAACGTGACATACACCCGCGCATACTTCATCACCACCACTCCCGGCAACGCCGAGGCGGTGGACAGCAGCGAGGCGATGACAAACACCGTAACCAGCAACATGA
>JBMCXL010000260.1:0-4975 GCA_048621015.1 Phycisphaeraceae bacterium | reverse complement strand
CGCTCGCGCTGGGCGAAGCAGGTCAGCGCGCGTTCGATGGCGTCGGGCGTTTCGTCGCCGAGCATGGCGCGCACGTACATGTCGTGCGAGCCGAACACCCAGAAGTTGTAGTAGTCGATGCCGTGGCCGAGGTTGTCCCACGTCCAGCCGTCGGGCAGGCGCAGCAGATCGTGCGGCTGCACGACCTTGCGCACCAGGTCGAGATCGCCTGAAAAGCCATGCTCGCGCAGCGCGTGGCGCGCCGCTTCGTTGACGGCCACGAACAGCGACCAGTTGCCGATGTGCAGGTCGAATGCCGTGTTCGCCGCGAGCCAGTCTTGAATGTGCCGCACGTGATGCGCTTCGAGCCGCGGCATCAGCCACGCGCGGCTGAGCCAGAGGCTCCAGGCGACGACGGACGACTCGACCTGTGCCTGGCGCTGGACCGCGCCGGGCGGGGGCTGCCAGTAATCGGGATGCTCGGGGTCGAACGCCTGGGTGAAGACGTCGTGGAGGATGCGGCGCGGCTCGAAGGTTTCGCCGTCGTCGAGCGTGAGCGTCTGCGGGTTTTCATCGAGCGCGGCCCAGGCGGCGAGGGCGGGCATCATGCGCGTGATACCGTCGCACTCGTAGCCGCTGGCGGTGAGGAAGCTGTTGCTGCGGACGCCGTCGGGCGGTTGCCAGGCGGCGCCGCTGGGCGCGGTGTCGCGCAGGACGCGGTGCCAGCCGGTGAGCAGGCGGCGGAACTGGTCGGTGAACCATTGACGGTCGTAGGAGGTGGTGGTCTCTGGCATGATGGGGGGCATTATGGTGCAGCACCGGTGATGTTGCACGCGCGCGGGTTTCGTGTACGCTCGCGGTCGTGCAGGGGCTGCGGGGTCAAGTGTTTTGCATAGCGATCCGTTGCCGGATCACTTGGCCCCCGGGCCCTTTGACCCCTTGGCCCCTTTCTTTTCCAGAGAAAGGACAGAACAACCATGACTCACCAGCCCGACTCCAACACCATGCGAACCGAGCGCGACTCGATGGGCGAGATGCAGGTGCCCGCGTGGGCGCTGTGGGGCGCGAGCACGGAGCGCGCCCGGCAGAACTTTCCCATCAGCGGCCGCGGTGTGCCGGTGGAGGTGGTGCGCGCGTTCGGCCTGCTGAAGGTCGCCTGCGCGAAAGTCAACATGGACCTCGGCAAGCTGCCGACGGATCTGGCGCATCCCATCATGGACGCCGCCGGCGAGGTGGCCGAGGGCAGGCTCGACGATCACTTCGTCGTCGACGTCTACCAGACCGGCTCGGGCACGTCGACGAACATGAACGCCAACGAGGTCATCGCCAACCGCGCCGCGCAGCTCGTCGGCGGCAACAGCGATGTCAAGGTGCATCCCAACGATCACGTGAACATGGGCCAGTCGTCGAATGACACGTTTCCCACGGCGATGCACGTCGCCGCGTGCGTGGCGATCGAGGACACACTCATGCCCGCGCTCAATCGCCTCGCCGACACGCTCAACGAGCAGTCCGAGCGCTGGGACAAGCTGATCAAGATCGGGCGCACGCACCTGATGGACGCCACGCCGATCCGCGTCGGGCAGGTGTTCTCCGGCTACGCGCAGCAGGCGCGCTACGCCTACGAACGCGCCCGCATGGCCCAGTCGGCGATGAAGCACAACCTCGCCATCGGCGGCACCGCCGTCGGCACCGGGATCAACACGCATCCGCACTTCGGCAAGCTCGTCACCGAGGAGCTCACGCACCAGACCGGCGTGCATTTCGAGGAGGCGGAAAACCACCCCGAGGCGCAGGCCGCCAAGGACGCGACCGTCGCGGCGTCCGGCCATCTCAAGACGATCGCGGTGAGCCTTTCCAAGATCGCCAACGACATTCGGCATCTCGGCTCGGGCCCGCGCTGCGGAATTTACGAGCTGATGCTGCCGGCGATTCAGCCGGGCTCGTCGATCATGCCGGGCAAGGTGAATCCCGTGATCGCCGAGAGCGTGGTGCAGGTGTCCTGCCGCGTCATGGCCAACGACCAGGCGATCGCGCTGGGCGGCTTCGGTGGTGTGGGCTCGATCTTTGAATTGAACGTGGCGATGCCCATGATGGCCGATGCGCTGATGGAGTCGATCAACCTGCTCGCCCACGCGAGCAACGTGTTCGTGGACAAGTTGCTGAAGGGCTTGGAGGTGAACCAGCAGCGCTGCGAGCAGCTCATCGAGCAGTCGCTGATGATGGTGACGTCGCTGGCGCCGGAGATCGGCTACGACAACGCAGCAAAGCTCGCGAAGCGCGCGTTCGAAGAGGACAAGACGATCCGCGAGCTGGTGAAGGCCGAGGGGCTGCTGGACGACGCGCGGCTGAACGAACTGCTCGACCCGCGAAGCATGACCGAGCCGGCGGAGGGGTGACGCGCTCACCCAAGCCCGGGCAGAGCGACCGCAGGGAGCGCCGCCCGGGGTGTGGTGCGCACGTTGGTCGTGTGGAGCACCGCATGGACCGCAGATGAACGCAGATAGAACGCAGATACAGATCAGATAGAGAAAACAAAAAACAACATCTGCGTCCATCTGCGGCGCATCTGCGTTCATCTGCGATCCTGCGCGGCGCTCCCTGCGGTTGCTCTGCCCGGGCTTGGGGAGGGCGCTACGGTGTGGGGGCATCGGCGCGCTGCGAAATCCCGTCGTACTGACGTTGATCCCGTAACACCTCGAGCAGGTCGCGCACGCGGTCTGGCTCGTTCGGAGAAAGATCGGTGGTCTCGTACGGGTCGGCGTCGAGATCGAACAGCTCGCAATCCTCGGCGCGCGCCGCCGCGTCGTGGACGATCAGCTTCCAGCGGCCGCGGCGCACGGCGAAGCGGTTGTCGCTGAGGTTCCAGTAGAGCACGCGCTGGTCATCGGTGGGGGCCTGGCCGGTGATCGCCGGCCAGATGTCGCGGCCGTCCCATTGCGGATCGTCGCTCGGCGTGTGATCGATCAGGCTCAGCAGCGTCGGCATCCAGTCGACGATCTGCATCGGCGTGTCGACCTTGCCCGGCGCGAGCGTGCCGGCCCAGTGAATGAGCGTCGGTGTGCGGATGCCGCCCTCGTACATCTGACCCTTGCGGCCGCGCAGCGGAGCGTTCGAGCCGAGGCGCGGCAGCGCTTCCTGGCGGCCGGGGTATTGGCTGACGTCGTTGCCGGTGGGGTCTTCGGTGAACGCGCCGTTGTCGGAGGAGAAGACGATGATGGTGTTCTCCAGCTCCTCGCGCTCGGCGACGGCTTCGACGAGGCGGCCGACGTTGTGGTCCATGTGACTGGCGTAGGCGGCGTACATCTTGAACGAGCGATCGCGCTCGGCGACGGCGTCGTAGGTTTCACCGTGGTAGCGGCCGATCCAGTTCTGCGGCGGCTTGATCGGCGTGTGCACCGCGGTGAAGGGCACGTAGCAGAACCAGGGGCGGTCGTTTCCGGCATGGTCCTCGCCAGCCGCAAGCGGTCGTTCGTGAATCCAGCGGATGGCTTCGTCGGTGATGAGGTCGGTGACGTGGCCGCGTTCGTCGACGCGCTCGCCGTTGCGATGCCAGGTCTGGGAGTGCGGGCCGCGCTTGTAGCAGTGGTTGTAGGGGTCGACGCCGCCGGCGAGGCTGCCGTAGGCGTAGTCGAAGCCGTAGTTGTGCGGGCCGAACCTGGGATCGGAGCCGAGGTGCCACTTGCCGAACAGGCCGGTGTCGTAGCCGGCATCGCGCAGGGCGGAGGCGAGGGTCTGGTAGCCGTCGGGCAGGACGGGCGGGTTGCTGGGTCGCGTGGCGTGTGGGCCGAAGCGCGCGGGGTGGCGGCCGGTGAGCAGGCTGACGCGCGTGGGCGTGCAGAGGGGGCAGACGTAGTGGTGGGTCAGCTCGATGCCGTTGCGCGCCAGCCAGTCGAGCTGGGGCGTGCGGATGGGGGCGTTGTGGAAGCTGACGTCGTTCCAGCCGAGGTCGTCGGCGAGGATGAACAGGACATTGGGTCGGCGCGTGGTGGCGGTGGGGGGTTGTTCGGACATGCGCCCGCTTGTAGCAGTTGCGGCGCGCGGTCGCAAACCGTTCGGTCATAGCCCGCCCCCAACGGGGGCGCGGCGGCAGCGCCCGCTCAACCATGTCGGTGCCGCAACGTATTCAAGCGTCACCGCGCCCCCGTTGGGGGCGGGCTATTGCACTGCATCGTATCGAAGTGCCTACTTGCAACTCTCACGCCGCTTCGCGCTGTTCGGGCCAGAGTTCGCGGATTTCCTGGGGCAGCATCTGCTTGATGTCGCGGATTTCGCCGGCGGAGACCTTGTCCTGCAGCAGGCCGAAGACGCTGCGCGCGGCGTGCACGGGGTCGATCGTCAGCGACGCGTTGCGCATCTCGCGGCTGATGTCGTCGAGGAACGGCTGCAGGTGGCGCTCCTGCTTGTGCGGCGTCTTGCTGGGGTTCCATCCCTCGTAGTAAATGCCGCGCACCAGCATCGGCAGTTGCGCGCCGAGGTCGGTCGCTTCCTCCACGGTCAACCGGTCGCGCAGCGCATGCAGCACGGCGCGCAAGGCGCTGTATGCCTGGCTGTGGTTCTCGAGATGCGCCTGGTGCGTGAGGCTGTCGAGCCAGGCATGGGTCTTCTGCAAGGTCTGGTCGAACACGGAGACGTGGCTGTAGCTGATGGTCATGGCGTGCCTCCTGATGATCAGGCGTTCGTGCGGCGCGGCAGGTGGATGCTTCCTCGCTTCATCGTTTTCGCCCGAGCGCGGGCGATCAAGGTGCCCCAGCGGTAAATCCGCCCGTCACCGAGCCCGTGGCCGGGGGCTATAATTTCGACCGATGGCAGCGCGAAGCTTCTATGACGTGATCGTGATCGGCGGCGGGCACGCGGGCGTTGAGGCCGCGTGGGCGGCGGCGAACATGCTGCGCGAGCAGGGGCCGAGGGGCCGAGGGGCCGCGGGGCCAAGTGAAAGAAGGGAAAGCAGCAACGCCGCTGTCTCTGAACACTCGGCCCCTCGACCCCTCGACCC
>JBMCXL010000259.1:0-4979 GCA_048621015.1 Phycisphaeraceae bacterium | reverse complement strand
TTGTCACCCCTTCACCCCCTCACCTTGTCACCCTGTCATCTGCTCTTCCCTCAAATCTCGTACGCCCACCCTTCGGTATCGTTCTCGTCGACCAGGTCCTGGTCGAGGTCGATGGAGCTGCCCACGAGCTGCCGCGCCCGTTGCAGGGCGGCCTTGGCGGAGGCGAACACGCCGTAGCGCGTCTGGAAGACGTTCTCCCGGCCGATCTTGTCCACCAGGCCGAAGCTTTCCATGCGCTGGTAAAGCTCCTCCCGAATGCCGCAGAGCACGACATGGCCGTCGCGGGCCTGCATTTCGCCGGCGAACTGTTCGAGCACGGAGAACACCGTCGCGTCGATCGAGTGCGTGCGCTTCAGCCGCAGGATCACCACGTGCACGCCGCTGTAGGCGATCTGGCTGAGTCGGTCCTGCAGTTCGTCCGCCACGCCGAAGAACAGGTCGCCCTCGGCCTGGAGGAAGATCACGTTCTTGTCGCCGGTGCGCGCCCGCAGCGGCCGCTCGACGAACGGCCCGCCGGGCGAGCGCACCATCTCCTGCAAATGCAACTGGCTCGCGCGCCGCAGGTACAGCGCGATGTTCAGGAAAATGCCCACGAACACCGCGTACGACAACGGCACCAGCAACGTGGCGAAGAACGTGCCGAAGCACACCACCGCATCGGCGCGCTCGCTGCGCAGCACGCGCCGGAAATAATGGAAGTCGATCAGCCCGTAGGCCACGATGAACAGGATCGCCGCGATCGCCGACATCGGAATGTACCGCGCCGCCGGCGCCGCCAGCAGAAAGATCGCCAGCACGAACAGCGAGTTGAACACGCCCGAGATCTGCGTCTTCGCGCCGGCGTAATGGTTCAGCGCCGAGCGCGAGAAGCTACCCGACCCCGGGATGCACGCGAAAAAGCTCGACAGGAAGTTGGTGATGCCCTGGCTGAACAGCTCCTGGTTGGCGCTGATGCGCGTGCCGGTCTTGGTCGCCAGCGACTTGCCGATCGAGTACGCTTCCATCAGTCCGAGCAGGCTCAGCGCCAGCGCGCCGGTCAGCAGCGGCTCGATGAATTCCAGCTCGAACGTCGGCATCCGCGGCGCCGGCATTCCCGACGGCAAGGCCGGCACCAGCGTCAACCGCTCCGGCCCCAGCCCCGCGACATACACCACAACCGCACAAGCCGCCACCGCCACCAACGGCCCCGGCGCCAGCTTCGAAACCTTGCGCGACCCGACCAGCAGCACCAGCGCCAGCACACCCAGCGCCACGGCCCACGGGCTCGTCTCGGTCACGTGCGGCCAGAGACGCTGCACCGTGCCGATCAGCCCCGGCCAGTCGTCGGCGCCGCGCTGGGTCTGAACGCCCAGGAAATTCTTGATCTGCCCCGCAGCGATCAGCACGCCCGCGCCGGCGGTGAACCCCACGATCACGCTCTGGCTGACGTACTGCACCAGCCGCCCCAGCCGCGCCCACGCCATCGCCATCTGCATCAGCCCCTTCACCAGCGTCAGGGCAATGGCGAGGGTCAGGTACAGCTCCGGCTGCCCGCCGGCCAGGCGCGTGACCAGCGAGGCGATCAGCAGGCTGTGGGTGTTGGTCGGCCCGACCGACAGCAGCGGCTGGCTGTTGAACAGCGAGGCGATGAAGCACTGGATGATGAGCGTGTACAGCCCGTACTCCGGCGGCACGTCGGCGATGATCGCGAACGCGACCGCCTGCGGCACGGCGATGACCGCCACCGATAGCCCCGCCAGGCCGTCGGCGCGGGCGGTGCGCCAGTTGTACCCGCGCAGCGTCCGCCCGAGCCGGTGCATCGGCTCGACGATCGGCTCGGCGAGGGGGGAGATCAGGTCGCGCATGGGCCGGTTCCGCGGCAGGACGCCCAGACTAGCAACTCCCGCGTCTGTGTGGGGTGTGAGGGCTGGGGGCTGGGCAGGGGTCGGAGGCTTGCGTGCGGAGCCCGGGCCCCACACCCCAGACCCCCGACTCCGATTAAGCCGACCCCCGATCCCGCCGATGACACTTCGGGTCCGACGTGGTTCCCAGGGGGTCACCTTCGGAGCGGCTACCAGATGGCAGCAACCGGCGTAAAAAGCGAGCTCCAGCTCTATCTCCAGCAGATCGATGAATCGCCGCTGCTCACCGCCCAGGAAGAGCGCGACCTCTGCCGGCGGATCAACGAGGAGAACTGCCCGCACGCGCGCGAGCGCATGATTCGCTCCAACCTCCGCCTCGTTGTTGCGATCGCCAAGCGCTACAGCAACCGCGGCCTGCCGTTGCAGGACCTCATTGAAGAGGGCAACCTCGGCCTGCTCAAGGCCGTCGAAGGCTTCGACGCCGACCAGGGCGCGCGCTTTTCGACCTACGCTTCATGGTGGATCAAGCAGGCGATCAAGCGCGCCCTGATCAACGCCATTCAGCCGATCCACATTCCCGCCTACATGGTCGAGCTGATCGCGCGCTGGAAGCGCGCCGCCGCCGAGTTGGAGGAAGAGCTCGGCCGCCAGCCTTCGATCAACGAGCTGGCCGAGCGCATGGACCTGCCGCCCAAGAAGGTCCGCATCATCAAGAAAGCCGTGCGCGCTTACCAGCGCCCCGCCCAGAGCGACGGCTTCGGCGGCGAGGGCGAAGCGCCCACCCTGGCCGAGATGATCAGCGACGACCGCACACCCACGCCCGACGAGCAGGTGCTGCGCGACGACGACCTGGCCACCATCAGCATCCTGCTCGACGCCATCGACGAGCGCGAAGCCACCATCCTCCGCCTGCGCTACGGCCTCGACGGCGAGGAACCGCTCACCCTCAAGCAGATCGGCGAAGTCATCGGCCTCACGCGCGAGCGCGTGCGCCAGATCGAGATCGAAGCGCTCAAGAAGCTCAATCAGCGCCTCGAGACCGACCGCCCCCTCACCGCCGCACGCCTCCAGACCGAGCACCGCAACGGCGCCGCCTCCGCGCACGCCTGACACGCCCACCCGCCTTCCCGCCGCTCGCGGCTTCGCGAAGTCGTCCGGCATTCAGGCACGGCGCGAAGCCGCAAGCGGCCGACTCAATACGCCCCGCGTCCGCGCCACACCGCGCCGACGGTGCGCGCCAGCAGCGCCAGGTCCAGCCCCAGCGACCAGTGACGGATGTAGTGCGTGTCGTGGGTTTGCAGCGTGCGCAGGTCGCCGTCGGCGCGTGCGGAAATCTGCCACAATCCGGTCAGACCCGGCAGGACGCGCCGGCGCAACGATCGGAAGCGATCGGGAAACTGCGCCAGGTGATAGTGCGGCAGGGGGCGCGGGCCGACCAGGCTCATCTCGCCGCGCAGCACGTTCCAGAACTGCGGCACTTCATCGAGGCTGGTGCGGCGCAGAAATCGGCCGACGCCGGGCAGCACGCGCGGGTCGTCGCGCAGCTTGAAGCAGCGCGCCCATTCGCGGCGCGCCTCGGGATGCGCGCGGAGGTGTGCTTCAAGCTGCGTGTCGGCGTCGCGGTACATCGTGCGCAGCTTCCAGACGCGGATGCGCCGTCCGCCCAGGCCGCGGCGCTCCTGCCAGAACAGCGCCGGGCCGCGGTCGACGCGCTTGATCCAGAGCACCAGGACCGCCAGCAGCGGCAGGCTCGCCAGCAGCAGCGTGCCGCCGAGCGCGCAGTCGATGGTGCGCTTGATCCACCAGTCGCGCCGGCGCAGCCGATCCCGCGGCGAGGCGATGCCGAGCGTGCGGCCGGTCGCCACGGTCGGGAGGGTTGTCTGCAACGACTGGGTCACTCAGCGATACCTCAAACCAGCGCGCGGCGGCGTTTCGACAAGACGATGCGCCACGGTGCGCGTCTCGTCCGCACACCATTTTGTTGATGCGCCAAACACTTGAATCGGGCTTGCCCTGATTGTGCGTCGGATCAATCACCTGTATTCCATCCGTGCGGCGCGCCGCATGCCGCGCCCCGGCGCATGATCGGATTTACCCCGAACGACGGAAGTCGCTTTCAACCGTGACCCGTCTGCTGCCCCCACCCACCGTGCCGCGACGTTTCGATGTGCTCGGCGTGCACGTCAGCGCGATCGATCTCGATCTGGCCGTGCGCCAGCTCGCGCACTGGATCGAGCACCGCGAGGCGCATTACATCTGCGTCACGGGCGTGCACGGGGTGATGGAAAGCCAGTCCAGCGAAGCGCTGCGTACGATCCACAACCGCGCCGGCATGGTCACGCCCGACGGCATGCCGCTGGTCTGGTTGGGCAGGCTCGCCGGCTTTCGCGGGATGGATCGCGTGTATGGGCCGGACCTGATGCTGCGCGTGTGCGAGGCGTCCGTGGCGCGCCGGTGGCGGCACTTCTTCTTCGGCGGCGCGGACGGCGTCGCGGAGCGGCTGCGCGATCGCCTGGCGCAGCGCTTCCCCGGTTTGCTCGTCGCCGACACGTTCACACCACCGTTTCGCGCGATGACCGACGATGAGGACGCCGCGCTGATCGAGCGCATCAACGCCAGCGAAGCGGACATCGTCTGGGTCGGCCTGAGCACGCCGAAGCAGGAGCGCTGGATGGCGGCGCACCTCGGTCGGTTGCATGCACCGATCATGGTCGGGGTCGGCGCGGCGTTCGACTTCCACGCCGGCCTGAAGCAACAGGCGCCGCGCTGGATGCAGCGCGCCGGCCTGGAATGGGCCTTCCGCCTCGCCACCGAGCCGCGCCGCCTCGGGCGCCGCTACCTGCGCAACAACCCTCGCTTCCTCGCCCGCATCGCGGCGCAACTGCTGACGCGCGGCCTGCCGCGGCGGTGAACGATTGAAAAGCCCCGCTCAGAGACTGTTTCACAGCCGCGCTGCGCGGCGATCGCGCAGGCGATCGTCAACCCCCCTCCCTTGAGGGAGGGGCAGGGGGAGGGTGAATGCCTGAACACCGGGTGCGCCTGTTTGCTCAGGCGCTTCTGAACTTCAGACCTTCACCCTTCCCTTATACGGATTGCGATGATTTCGCAGGCGTGACCATGGCGATCTGCGATCGCCCG
>JBMCXL010000258.1:0-4983 GCA_048621015.1 Phycisphaeraceae bacterium | reverse complement strand
ATAACAACGAGCTGGTCCGCCAGGCCGTGCAATGGGCGCTGGAAAACCAGTGAGCGACGGTTTCCCGGCCCAAGCTGCGCGGGTGAGCGCAGCGAACCCCGCGGGTGCGTCCCTGAACACCCGCAGCGTTCGCAAACTCATCCGCGCGGCTTGTGAAACCGCCTCCATCCCACGCGCCCGCATCAAAAGGGGCCGCCCTACAGGATGCGCGCGTTTCAGACGCGCAGCATTCAACGCAACCGGACGCCCGCCCTGGGCGAGCCCGCAAGCGAAGGGCGAAATCTCAGTCAGTTCTGACTGCAAACTCCTCCCTGCCGCGCACGGGACAAGCGTTGCGCGGAGCAGGGCTTTCGAGCGCGCCCGCAAGCATCCCCTCAGCGTCTCCCCCAACACCAAATCCGTCACTTCACCGCGCATACGACCGGTGCGAACCGGTAGCGAAGCAGGCAACGCTGCCTTCTAATGGCCGACGTTCGCCCCGGCAGACGCAACCGGTAGATGCGATCCATCCTCCGCCCCGCGTCCGACACGGAGGTCCCGCGCGGTGGCCCCCGCCACCGAACACCTGCCGAGGGTTATCCCGTCCCCGCTGACGCCTCCGTCGCGTCAGCGAGCGAGCGGGGTGACCCGTTCTGCCAGACCGCGCCGAGTTGCAGCGCCGGCGTCATCGCATGGAGCACGCGATCATCATGGAGGAGTCACCCGATCATGCCACATATGCTGCTCGTAGCTGACGACGAGCGTTTCGCCCGACCAATCACCAACCTGGCCCGACAGCACGGATATTCGAGCAGTTGTGTCCGTACGCTGCGCGAGGCGCGGACCCTGATGCGCCGTGAGCCGCGCGACCTGATGCTGCTGGAACTGACCCTGCCCGACGGCCGCGCCCTCGAACTGCTCGAGGAGGATGACGCGAACGACCTCGATCGCGTCATCCTCCTCGGTGACGGGGCCGACACTGACCCCAGTCTCGCGCACCTGCGCCCGCGCGTGCGCGACTGTCTCACCACGCCGCTCGACCTCGCGCGCATCCAGTCGCATCTGCAGGTGCTCTCCGCCCTCCAGTCCAACGGCTCGAAAACCAACGGTAACGGCAACGGCAACGGCCATCACAAAACCCACCCCAACGGCAACGGCCGCCACCATGCCACGAGCCACGCCTCGGCCAGCAACGACGATGCCAACCGCGACCGCGACGGCGAGATCATCGGCTACGGCCCGCTCATCGGCCGCACCGAACCGATGTGCCAGCTCTACCACATGATCGCCCGGACCGCCCCCACCGACGCCAACGTCCTGCTCGTCGGCGAAAGCGGCGCCGGCAAGGAACTGGTCGCCCGCCTCCTCCACGAGCGCAGCGGCCGACGCCCGCGACCCTACCTGCCGCTCAATTGCGGCGCCATTCCCGAAAATCTCATCGAGGCCGAGCTGTTCGGCCACGAGAAAGGCGCCTTCACCGGGGCCAGCCAGTCGCGCCGCGGCGTGTTTGAGCGCGCCCACCGCGGCACGCTGCTGCTCGATGAGATCACCGAGATGCCTGCGGACATGCAGGTGCGGTTGCTGCGCGTGCTCGAGACAGGCGAGGTGGTGCGCATCGGCGGGGAGCGCTCGATCACGGTGGACGTGCGCATCATTGCCGCAACGAACCGTTCGCCTTCGGAAGCCGTTCAAGCCGGTAAGCTGCGCGAGGATCTGCTGCATCGTCTCGCGGTCGTGCCGATCCACGTACCACCGCTGCGCGAGCGCGACGAGGACATCGAACTGCTGGCGCATCATTTCCTCGATCAGTTGAACGAACGCTACGGCGTGATGAAACGGATCACGTCCGAAGCGCTGGCCCAACTCCGTGGGCAGCACTGGCCGGGTAACGTGCGCCAGCTGCGCAACGTGCTGGAGCGCGCGTTCATCATGGCGGATCACACCATCGATACCGACGCGCTGGCACAACCATCGCTCACCGCGCCTCAGCAGCCCGCGCGCACGTTGCAGGTCAACGTGGGCAGCTCGCTGGCGAGTGTGGAGCGCCGGCTCATCGAGGCAACGCTCCACCACTACGCCGGTGACAAGCGCCGCACTGCGCGCACGCTCGGCGTCAGCTTGAAAACGCTCTACAACCGTTTGAACAGCTACAAGGCGCACGGGCAACCCGTGGAGGTGTGAGCACGGATGCCGCGCTGCTGAAAACGGCGCGTGCCCGCGCCTCACCCCAGCGCCGTTTGAAAGAATGCCACCGACTTGTTCGCGCCCCAGGCGTGCGAGCCGGGGAACAGATCCAGCTCCAACCGATTGCGCACCCCCGCCGCCTCGTAGATCTTCTCCGTCTCGCGATAGCAACTCATGGCCGACTGTACACGGAAGCACTGGTCGTGTACGCCGACCTCGACCAGCAGCGGCCGCGGTGCGATCAGCCCGTGCAGGTCCGGTAGATCGCACAGCGCGTACAGCCCCGGCACGATCTGGCTGCCGCAGAAGTTCACGTCGCGCATGCCGAAGTCGGCGAAGCGGTCCGCGTAGCAGATGATGTCCGCCGCCTTGATGCGCTCATCGCACAGGGCCATCCATGTCGTCATCGTGCCGCCGAAGCTCAGGCCCATGACGCCGATGCGCTCACCGTCGACGAAGTCCTGCTGGCAGAAATAATCGAGCGCGCGCTTGCCATCATGCACGTTCGCGCCGAGGACGGTGCGGCCGAGGATCGTCTCGCGCAGATAATGCACGTTGCAGATGTCGCGATTGCCGATCACATCGTGATGGTGGGGTTTGCGCCGGTCGTCGCGATCGCCGAAGCCGCGCCAGTCGATGGCGATGGTGGCGAAGCCGGCCTTGGCCATCTCCAGGCCGTAGGCGTAATTGAGCGCAGCGGTTTCCTGTTGGCCTGCGGCATCGAGGGCGGTGCCCATAACCGCCTCCTTGCCGGCGCGCCCGTGGCCGTGGCAGCAGAGAATGCCGGGTAGCGGCCCCTTCGCGTCGGCGGGGCGGAACACGTAGGCGTGCACGGAGAGGCCGGGCTCGACGTCGAAGACGACCTTCTCTTTGATGAGCCCGTGCTCTTGCCACTCGACGATCAACTCGGGATTCAGATTGACCGTCTCGGGCGCTTCGCCGAGCAGCGCGCGCACCTGCGGCAGCAACTCGCGCTGCCACGTCTTGAAGTCACGCGGGCCGGCGACGCCGAAGCGGTACTTCGGCACGTGCGCCTCGGCCAGGCGCTGGAAGTGCGCGTCGATGGAAAGATTGCGCTCGGTCGCGGCGCGGGGCTGATCGGTGGAACGCTCGATCTCGGCCTGGGTCATGGCGGGGTCCTTGCGGCGCGAAAGGGAAAATTCGTTATGGTAGGGTGACATGGTAGCCGATCGCTGCACTCGTGTGATGCGGCTCCGATAAGCATGAGAGAAGGCCGAATGAACGGGATTCCAGGACCATGGCATCGGCGTTGGCTCAACCGCCACCCCTGGCGAACCGACGTCAACCGTAGCGCCCCCTGAAGCCTTCATGAAGCCGACAATTGTGATCTCCGTGACATCACCCCCCAAACCAAGCACCGCCCCCGACACCACCCCCCCCATGACTTACGCCCAGCGCATCATTGAACAGGTCCACGCGCGTGACCCAGCCGAGCCCGATTTCCACCAAGCGGTGGCGGAGGTGCTCGAGCACGCGGCGCGCGTCGTTGAGCGACATCGCCAGTATCGCGAAGCGGGCATTCTCGAACGCATCGTCGAGCCGGAACGCGTGATCATGTTCCGCGTACCGTGGCAGGACGACGAAGGCCGCCTGCACGTCAACCGTGGATTTCGCGTGCAGTTCAGCAGCGCACTTGGGCCGTACAAGGGCGGTCTTCGCTTTCATCCGAGCGTGAAGGTCGGTGTGCTGAAGTTTCTTGCCTTCGAGCAGACGTTCAAGAACGCCCTCACGTCGCTGCCGCTGGGCGGCGGCAAGGGCGGGTCGGACTTCGATCCCAAGGGCCGCTCCGACGCCGAGGTGATGCGCTTCTGCCATTCGTTCATGACCGAGTTGCATCGCTACATCGGCCCCGACACAGACGTGCCCGCAGGCGACATCGGTGTGGGCGGGCGCGAGATCGGCTATCTGTTCGGCCACTACAAGCGCATCACCCACACCTTTAACGGCGCGATCACCGGCAAGGGCCCGGACTGGGGTGGCTCGGCCATGCGCCCGGAGGCGACCGGCCATGGCTGCGCCTACTTCGCCCAACAGATACTGCGCCACGACAAGGACAGCCTCGAAGGCAAAACCTGCCTCGTCTCCGGCGCGGGCAATGTGGCCCAGTACACGGTCGAAAAGATCCTCGAACTCGGCGGCAAGCCGATCACCATGTCCGACTCCAAGGGTACGATCCACGACCCCGAAGGCATCGACCAGGAAAAGCTCGCATGGATCATGTGGCTGAAGAACCACCACCGTGGCTCACTGCGCCGCTACGTGGAGGAGTTTCCGAACGCCATGTATCTCGAAGAGCAGCGGCCGTGGCATGTGCCGTGCGATTGTGCGTTTCCATGCGCGACGCAGAACGAGGTGTCCGCCGCGGACGCCGAGGCGCTGATCGATCATGGATGCACGCTGGTGTGCGAAGGCGCGAACATGCCGTGCAAGCCTGAAGCGGTGGACAAGCTATGCGAGGCGGGCGTGCGCTTCGGACCGGCCAAGGCCGCGAATGCCGGCGGGGTGGCGGTGTCCGGGTTCGAGATGACTCAGAACGCCCAGCATCTCTATTGGTCGCGCCAGCGCGTCGACCAGCAGCTTCAACAGGTCATGCACGACATTCACGCCGCGGCGCTCAGCGCGGCGGAGGCATACGACGCGCCGGGCGATCTGGCGCTGGGCGCGAACATCGCGGGGTTCACGCGCGTCGCCGACGCGATGATCGCGCAGGGGGTGGTGTGAGGCAGGCCGGGGGCGGCAAGAAGTGAGAAGCGAATAGCCACGCAGCGGCGCAAGCGACGCAGAAGGCACTGTTGCCTG
>JBMCXL010000257.1:0-4985 GCA_048621015.1 Phycisphaeraceae bacterium | reverse complement strand
ATTCAAAGGTACTTACGATTAGCAGTATGATGACGTTTTCGGACGGAGCCTAGAATCTCAAGCGCGACGAGGAAGGGCGTTGTTCGGTCAAAGCAAAAGAAACGTCCATCTTGAAGTCGTCCTCACTGAACTACTTTTGGAAGACGAGTTGCACGACTACAGCCCGCTGATCGTGCCGCCTACATGGAACAAAGGCGAGTACCACCGAGAACTCGAGTCTGTATGGCGAAAGGCCGCAACCCACTTATCAGAAGCGGAAAACATCATCATCATTGGCTATTCGGCTCCAGAAAGCGACCATTTCTTTCATTCACTATTCTCCTTAGGCACTATGAGTGATGCAATTCTTGACAGGTTTTGGATCCTCGATCGAAAACCGAACAAAAACTATGACCACCTCGTATCTGGCGCGCCAAAGGCGAGAAATGCGGTTAAGAAAACTTCGGAGAAGTTTTCGGACGCAATAACTACATTGGCCAGAAGTCTGCTTAGCGACAGATCTCAACTTGAATTTTTGGAACAGCGGCAAAAAGCACATTGGTCAAACTATCGAGTGGGAAGCACAAGCTGAACTTCCTAGCCGCCGGCGCCGCACTGACATTTATCGCCAGTTCGTCGGCGCGCCGCTGTCCACCGCGGGCATTTCGAATTCGTCTCCGGTGCGCTCGATCCAGTCGGCGAGCATCTGGTGCAGGCGGCGGCGCTGGTCCATGAAGCGCGTGTTGAAGGCGAGGTTGGCCTGCTCGTAGGGGTCGTCGTTCAGGTTGAACATCAGCCAGCGGGCGCTCGGCATGCAAATGTACTTCCACCCGTTGCGCGTGACCACGCCGCGCCACGGCACGTCGATGCCTTGCGGAAATGCCTTGGGTGGGATCTGTTGAAGATACGCTGACTCGGGATCGTCGTGCGCGGTGTCCTGCGCGGTTTCGACCAGGTGATGGTGGTAGCTGTGGCCGGCCATGGGCGCCGGCGGCTCGATGCCGCACAGGCCGAGCGTCGTGGCGGTGATGTCCACGTGATTGATCGTCGCATCGCAGAGGTGATCCGGGTCGCCGCGGTTTGGCGAGGCGCGCGCGATGATCATGGGAATGCGGATTGATTCTTCGTAGGGGTTCGACTTGCGGAACATGCCGTGCGAGCCGTGCGAGTCGCCGTGATCGGAGAAGAACATGATCCACGTGTCCGAGTCGATGCGCATCTCGCGCAGCGCATCGAGCAGCCGGCCGATGTTCCAGTCGAAGTTCTCGATCATGCCGTAGTAGCCGCTCAGCTCGTGCCGCGCCATCTCCTGCACCCACGGCACATCGGGCACGTTCGGCCGCAGCTCAAGCGTGCCGGGATTGTGACGCATGAAGCGCGCCGGCGCGACGTAACGATCGTGCGGCGGCTGCACGGACAGCGCGGCGAAGAACGGCTGATAGTCATCCTGCGCGCAGTGGCCGCGCAGATGCCGAATGAGCAGGTCGGTCAGCTCATCGGTCTGATAGCCCGGCAGCTCGCGCAGCTCTTCGTGATCGGAGCCCTGGATCGAGGTGTTGTAAGGCACGTTGCCCGCCTCAAAGCCCATCCAGTAATCGAATCCGCCGCGCAGTTCCGGCGGCACGTCTTCCGGATAATTCTTGCCGCCGAGGTGCCACTTGCCGACCCATGCGGTGTGATAGCCGCCCTCGCGCAGCGGCTGGGCGATGGTGGGATGCTCCGGGCTGAGTTGCGAAGGCGTGCGCGTGCAGCCGACCTGATGCGGATACCGGCCGGTGAGCAGCGCCGCGCGGAACGGCGTGCACCATGGCGTGCCGGCGACGGCGTTGGGACAGCGCAAGCCGTACTGCGCCAGGCCGTCGATGTTCGGCGTGCGGACATTCGGATCGCCCGCGCAGCCCAGCGCCTGCCCGCGATGCTGATCGCCGAAGATCCAGATCACGTTCGGGCGCTTGCGCGGCGATGTCCTGACGTTGCTCGTGGGGGATGACATGCGGGGGAGTTTACCACGCCTGCGGCCGACGGTGGCGACCGTTACACTTGCGGCAAGCGGCTCCCGCGCCTCGGCGTTTGAAACCGCCTCTTCTCACGGAGCGACACGCATGTCCAAGCGTCCACACCTGATCATCTTCAACCCGGACCAGTACCGCGGCGACGTGCTCGGCCATCGCGGCAATCCCGCGGCCGTCACGCCCAACCTCGATCGCATGGCGCAGACCGACGGCGTTTCGTTCGCCAATGCTTACTGCCAGAACCCCGTCTGCACACCGAGCCGATGTTCGTTCATGACCGGCTGGTACCCGCACGTGCGCGGCCACCGCTCGCAGCTTTACATGCTGCGCCCCGACGAGCCGGTGCTGTTGCAAACGCTCAAGGACAACGGCTACTTCGTCTGGTGGGGCGGCAAGAACGACCTGGTCGCGGGACAGCACGGTTACGACCACGCGTGTCACATCAGGAACAAGGTCGAAGGCCAGCGCCCGCGCGCCGTGACGCAATACGATCGTGGCGAACCCGGCGGGGACATGTACTACAGTTTCATGCGCGGGCGCATCGACAAGGGCGATGCCCCGTACCACCGCGACGGCGACTGGGGCCACGTCGAAGATGCCGTCGAGTTCATTCGCGGCTACGACCGCGACGAGCCATTGTGTCTTTACCTGCCGCTGGGCTATCCGCATCCGCCGTACGCCGTCGAAGAGCCGTGGTTCAGCATGATCGACCGCGACAAGCTGCCGCCGCGCCGGCCGCTGCCGTCGCGCGACGCGGGCAAGGCGGGCATCATTCACGACATGGCCGAGCGCTTCAACATGACCGGCTGGACGGAGGATCGCTGGGACGAGCTGCGCGCGACGTACTACGGCATGTGCGCGCGGATCGATCATCAATTCGGCCTCGTCTGCGATGCGCTGCGCGAAGCGGGCATGTACGACGACAGCGCCGTGTTCTTCTTCTCCGACCACGGCGACTTCACCGGCGACTATTGCCTGCCGAACAAGCAATACAACGTCTTCGACGACAACCTCGCGCAGGTGCCGCTGGTCATCAAGCCGCCGGCCGACCGTCCCGCGCAGCCGCGCATGACCGAGGCGATGGCGGAGCTGGTCGATTTCCCCGCGACGGTGTTCGACCTGACGGGCATCGAGCCGGACTGGTACCATTTCGGCCGCTCGCTCATGCCGGTGATCACGGGTGAAACGGACACGCACCGCGACGCGGCGTTCTGCGAGGGCGGCATGCTGCCGGGCGAGGTGTTGTGGGATGAGTTCCACGACCAGAAGTTCGGCAAGACGAGCGAATACTGGCCCACGCAATCGGTGCTCATCGAGAACCTGCCGAGCACCACGAAGGCGACGATGTGCCGCACGCAGCGCTACAAGTACGTGCATCGTCTGACTGAAAAGGATGAGCTTTACGATCTCGAAGCCGACCCGACCGAATCGACCAACCGCATCGACGATCCGACGCTCGCCGAGGTGCATGCCCGGCTGAAGCAGCGCACGATGGACTTCTACCTGGAAACGGCGGACGTGATGCCGCGCGATCTGGACCGGCGCGAGTGAGCGAGGCGGGACGCCCCCGCCACTTGCCACCGGCTGCGCCATCCGGGAGACTGTCTGGTGGACTGCTCATCCCCGAATCGTGAGGCGCAGCCATGCGGATCACCCTTTTGCTCGCCGGCGTGTTCGGACTGCTCGCCGTGACGGCCGGCACGATCAGGGCGCACGTGCTCGAAGGCGGCCACCCCGACGCCATCGACCTGTTCAACACCGGCCAGCGTTATCACATGTACCACGCGCTGGCGATCCTCGGCTGCGGCTGGCTCTTTCGTCACGGCGGCGGCAAGCTCGCGGGCGCGGCGGTGGCATGCTTCGCGCTGGGCATCGTGCTTTTCGCCGGCTCGCTCTACGCCCTGGCGCTGACCGGCCGCGGCTGGCTCGGCGCGATCACCCCGTTCGGCGGCACGCTCTTCCTGCTCGGCTGGGCGCTGCTGATCATCGCGGCGCTGACCAACCGGAAGCACCACGAAGCAAGTTGAGGTAGAACCATCCCGATGCGCACCGGCCTCGTTTCCATCACGTTCCGCCAGCTCGGGCCCCAGCAGATCGTCGACCTCGTCGCGCAAGCCGACCTCGACGGCATCGAATGGGGCGGCGACGTGCACGCGCCGCACGGCGACGTCGACACCGCGCGCCGGGTCGCGCAGATGACGCGCGACGCCGGGCTCGACGTGATCGCCTACGGCTCGTACTACCGCGTCTGCGCAAGCGACGACCTGTCGTTCGACCACGTCATCGACAGCGCCCGGGCGCTCGGCACGGATCTCGTGCGCATCTGGGCCGGCCGGGGCACGTTCGCCGAGATGACCGAAGACTACCGCAAGCGCGTCGCGGACGAGACGCGCCGCTTCGCCGACCGCGCCGCCGACGCGGGCCTGACGCTCGCGTTCGAGTATCACCGCGGCACGCTCACCGAGACGGCCGACTCGGCGCGGCGGCTGCTGGAGGAGGTCGATCGGCCGAACGTGAAGTCGCTGTGGCAGCCGGACCCGCGGTTGTCGGTGGACGAGAACGATGCGGCGCTGCGCGCGGTGCTGCCGTGGGTGGTGAACCTGCACGTCTTCTCGTGGGACAGCGCCGGCACGCGTCTGCCGCTGGCCGACGGTGAAGCGTGGTGGGCGCGCTATCTCGCGACGGCGAAGGAGAGCGGCCGCGATCATGCGGCGCTGATCGAGTTCGTCACCGACGCGGAGCCGGACAATTTCCTGGCCGATGCGCGCACGCTGCGGCAGTGGCTGAGAAAGTAAACGCCGCGCGTGTGCGACTCAACCCCCCTCCCTCGAGGGAGGGGCAGGGGGAGGGTGAAAAGCCGGAAGTTCAACAGCGCCTGACCGCGCGACTCGTACTCGTGCTCGTAATCGTAGTCGACAAGGCGGTTCGATCACGAGCACGAGCGCGAGCGCCTGCTCAAAGTGAAGCACTGCCGGTGTTCCGGCACTCACCCCC
>JBMCXL010000256.1:0-4992 GCA_048621015.1 Phycisphaeraceae bacterium | reverse complement strand
GGCTGGGCCTCCGCCGACATCACCCCCGATCAGCCGGTGCTGATCCTCGGCCAGTTTCATGCGCGCGTCTCCGAAGGCGTGGCGGACCCGCTCAGCGCCACCGCGATGGCGCTGGAATCCACCGGCCCCGACGGTGAGCCGGTGCGCAGCGTGATAGTCAGCTGCGACGTGGCCGCGATCTCCGACGACCTGTGCAACGCCGTGCGCCAGCGCGTGCCCGACGTCGCGGCCGAGCTCGATCCCATGCACGTCGTGATGAACGCCACGCATACGCACACCGGCCCGCAGGTGCGCGTCACGCAGGTCGAGGGCTGCGTGCCCAACGCCTGCGGCCTGACGCCCGAAGAGCTGGGCATCATGCCGCCCGAAGATTACGTCGCCTTCGCCGCCGACCGCATCGCCGACGCCATCGCCCGCGCCTGGAACAACCGCGAACCCGCCGGCATCGGCTTCGGCCTCGGCCACGCCACCGTCGGCTACAACCGCCGCATCTGCTACTACACCGGCGAAACCATCATGTACGGCGGCGTCCACCACCCCGAGTTCAGCCACCTCGAAGGCACCACCGACACCAGCGTCAACATCCTCTGCACCTGGAACCGCGACGAGCAGCTCACCGGCGTCGTCGTCAACATCGCCTGCCCCTCGCAGGTCAGCGAGCAGGACTTCCAGATCAGCGCCGACTACTGGCACGAAACGCGCCTCGCCCTGCGCCAGCGCCTCGGCGAAGACGTGTTCATCCTCCCCCAGTGCAGCGCCGCCGGCGACGTCGTGCCCGCCAAGAGCAGGCGCACCGTGCCCGACTGGAAAGCGCTCGAACGCATGTGGGAGCGGCAGGGCCGCACGCACCGCCAGGACATCGCCGAGAGCATCGCCGACGCCGTGACGCCCGTCGTCGAAGGCGTCGGCCGGGAGATCGACTGGCAGCCGACCGTCACCCACCGCGTCGAGACCGTGCCGCTGACGCGCCGCCTGATCGACAAGAAGGACGTGGACGAGGCGCTGGCGGAAGCCGACCAGTGGGAGGAAAAGTACGAAGCGTTGCGCCAGGAGCTGGACGCCAATCCGCAGAAGCGCAACGAGCCGCGCTGGTACGTCGATATCAGCAAGGCCTCCCGGCGCATCGGCTGGCACCGCGGTGTGGCTGAACGGTATGAGCTTCAGCAGCGCGAGCCGAAGATCGAAACCGAGGTGCACGTGCTGCGCCTCGGCGAAGTCGCCTTCGCCACGAACCGCTTCGAGTATTACCTGGACTTCGGCTTGCAGATCAAGGCGCGCAGCCCCGCCACGCAGACGTTCGTCGTGCAGCTCGCCGGCCCGGGGACCTACCTGCCCACGCAGCGCGCCGCCTCGGGCAAAAGCTACGGCGCCGTGCCCGCCAGCACGCTCGTCGGCCCCGAAGGCGGCCGCGAACTGGCCGACTGGACCGTCGCCGCGCTCGAACAGATGTGGCAGGCCCAGCCCGTCGCCACTTGAACCCCGCCGCGCAAGCTGCTCTCATGCCCGCGGGAGATTCGGCATGCAAGAGCCACATTCCACGGTCACGCAACCTTCCCAGCTCCGGCGGGTGCGCCCCGGCCTCTATCGCTGCGCCTCGGCGCAGCGCGGACCGGACCATCCGGCCGTCGGTTATGCGCTGCGCCGCGATGCGCAAACGACGGTCCTGATCGATCCGCCCGCCGACCTGACGCCGCCGCAGATCGAGGCCGCCGACCTGCCGCCGGTGACCGACATTCTCATCACGCATCTTCAAGCCGAGCACGCCGCGGGCGTCGCGCACTTTCCCGAAGCGCGCGTGCACGTGCCGCGCGGCGATGCGTACCTCGCCGGGGGCGCGGCGGCGTACCGCGACGTGTGGGAGGCCTGGGTCGCTCCGTGGGACTGGGAGCATCGCGGCAACTTTCACGGCCACCTCGCCGGCGCGTTCAACGAGCGACCGCCCGCGCAGCCGATCGCGATCGCCGGCACGTTCGAGCCGGGCGAGCGCGTGCTCGGCTTCGACGTGCGCGCCACACCTGGCCACGGCAAGCACGCGGTCACGCTCATCACCGATCTGGCCGGCGAGCGCGTCGCGTTCTGCGGCGACGTGGTCTGCAACGACGGTCAGCTCTGGAGCTGGTTCGATTGCGAATGGGATTACGGCCCCGAGACGGGTCAGCGCACGTTGCGCGATTCCGCCGCACGCTTTCGCGACGAGAAGCCCGACCTGCTCCTGCCGGCGCACGGCGAGCCGATCGAAGCGCCCGACGCCGCGCTGGCCGCGCTCGTGCAGCGCCTCGACGCGGCGCTGGCGCCGATCAGCGACGGCGCGGACGACATCGACCCGCAGCGCCACGCGCCGCTGGAGAAACCGAGCGCGGCGCCCGGTTTTCGCGAATTGCTGCCGGGGCTGCACCAATGGTGCGAAACGCCGGGCAACTGCGCCGTGCTCGTGTCGGAAACGGGGCGCGCGCTGCTGATCGACGACGGCCTGTGCACGTGGAAGCCGTTGGACGAGCGCGCCGCGCACCATCGCGAGGTGATGCAGCAGCTCAAGCAGCGCCTCGGCATCGAGCGCATCGACACCGTGCTCATCACCCACTTCCACGGCGACCACATCGAGAACATCCCCGACCTCGTGGAAATGGAAGCGTGCGAAGTCGTGACGCTGGACGTCGTCGCCGGCCCGGTCGAACGGCCCGAGGATTACAACCTCGCCTGCCTGCTGCCGTGGTACGGCACGCGCTATCGCGCGGTGAAGGTGGATCGCCAACTGCAGGATGGCGACGTGCTGCAATGGCACGAATACCAGTTGAAGCTGTTCCATCTCGGCGGGCAGACGTACTACCACGCGGGCATCGAGACGACGGTGGCGGACCGGCGCGTGGTGTTCGTGGGCGATGCGATCATGAGCGTGGATGTGAATTGTGCCGGCGTGATCTGCTACAACGACGCGGAGCCGGCGACGCGCGGCTGGGCGTATGCGCTGGATCATCTCATCGAGCGCGAGCCCGACCTGCTCGTGTCCGGCCACGCCGGCGCGATCGTCGATCCCATGCCGGTGCTCCAACGCAAGCGCGCCAACTGGAACACGCGCCTGGCGCAGCTCGACGCCCTGAACGCGCGCGGCGACCGCCGGCTGTTTTTCGATCCGTTCTACGGCCGATAGCTCCAAACCCTCTCCCGTCGGGAGAGGGTGCCGAGTAGGGTGCGCTACATTCGCCTGAGAGCGTCCAACGAGGCGGGTGAGGGGATCATCAGCAACCGAGCGTCCACTTCGCGATGCAGACACATGGTTGTCGCAGATCCCCTCACCCCAGCCCTCTCCCGGGGGGAGAGGGAGCACCGCCGGCTGTGCCGGCGCGGGATCACGCCTTCTCCCGCGCCTCGGCCCCACCACCTCGGCTCCAACCCCATTGACACCACACCTCGGTGGTTTACCATGGCGTGCGCCCCATTTGAAACGCTTCAAGACCGGCGGCGGCGCTCCGCCGGCACCGGAGGGCCATCCCATGCACGCTCAGACCGCGACCGACCTCGCCACCGACCCCCGCCAACTGCTGCGCGCCGCCCTCGCCGCGGGCGCTCAACCCTACGAGCCGCGCTTCACCGTCACCGAGGCCGACGGCGGCTACTGGGTGCGCGACCACGACCTGCCCATCGCCTGGATCCACGGCCAGCGCTACACGCTCGACGCCTTCGAGTTCTCCCCCTTCACCAGCCTCGGGCGCGACCTGGCCCTCCACCCGCGCTACGACATGGGCACCTACATCAACATGCACGCCACGCTGCTGCATCCCAGCGCCGGCGGCCTGTTCGGCATCAACCACGGCACCGTCAGCGCGCCCCACTGGCAAACCGACGATCCGCAATCCATCCGCCTGCGCCTCACCGGCGACTACGACGGCGATGTCCACGTCGAAGGCGAACTCACCATCGCCTACGACCCCGAAACGGGCCAGTACCTCTACCGCCTGCACAAGCAGGTGCGCCGGCCCGACCCGATCGCGCACGAGTTCTGCAACGTCTATCCGCGCGAGCTGGGCAACGGCATCCCCGCGCAGAAAAAGTGGCAGCACACCGTCTGGCTCGATCCGCACGGCCGACTGCGCCGCTTCGCGCAGAACCCGGCGCTGACCCTCCAGATGGACCCCGGCGGCGCGCGGCTCGGGCGCAAGGCGATCGCATCGGACGGGTTCATCGGCTGGGGCACCGAGCCGGACATGAACCTGCTCGTGCTGTTCGAGCACACTGATGCGCCGCTCGTTTCGGGCACGTGCGATCAGTGGTACGACGAGCATCTGCGCTTCGATGAAGCCGGCCTGGCAGCGCGCGGCGGCGAAGCGTCGGCGACGTTCCGTCTGCTCCATGCGCCGGCCGAGGCGATGCGCACCCTCATCGAGCGCGCCGAGCCGGTGGTGATCGACGACGACGAAATCGCCGAGCGCGGCGGCCCGGCGTTCGTCCCCGGTCAGGTGAACGATCTCGAAACGGTGATGGACCCCAACACGCCGCAGACCGGCCAGGTCTGGCGCGTCACCTCAGCAGCGGGCGGAAAGATGTCGGTGACGGATCCGGACGGCCGGGACGCGGGGATGGTGCCCGTGGCGGAGCACGTTGCGTGGGTGGACGACTGCGCGCATTCGGGCCAGCGCTCGATCCGTATCAACGGCGTGGCCGACCGCGTGCTCTGGCTGACGCCGATGGGGCCGAACTTCCGCACGGCGGATCACACGCGCTACCGCTTCGAGGCGTGGATCAGGACGCGCGGTGCGCGCGCGTGGCTGTGGATGGGGCGCATCTGGCATAACTGGACCACGACGCACGGCGCGGGCGAGAGTGCGGTGATCGAGGGTGACACCGACTGGACGCACGTCTGCGTTGAGCTGGACAGCGACGATCTGCCCTACATGCTCTGTCGGCTGTGCGTGGAAGGTGAAGGTGACGCGTGGTTCGATGACCTGCGCTTTGTCGAGGTGGGACCGAGCGCTTCGGCGCATGACTGAGCATTGC
>JBMCXL010000255.1:0-5013 GCA_048621015.1 Phycisphaeraceae bacterium | reverse complement strand
GCGGTGGAGGGGTGGGTCGAGAACAGCTTGCTCAGGCCGCCGCCGGTCGCCGACAGCGGCTGGACGATGAACATGTGGTTCTGCGTCGGCGCTTCGTGCGCCATCGGGATGCGCTCGTTGGCGGACTCCAGCTTCTGAAGCGCCGCGATGAGCCCGTTCGGCGAGCCGGCGATGCGCGCCCCGTCGGCGTCGGCGACGTATTCGCGGCTGCGGCTGATGGCCATCTGGATCATCGCCGCCGCGATCGGCGCGAGGATCACCATCAGCAGCATCACCAGCGGATTGCCGCCGCGGCTGTCGGACCCGCCGATCGGCATGAACAGGAACACCCACACCAGCGCGTTCAGCGCGCCGGCGATCGTTGCCGCGACGGTGCTGATGAGCGTGTCGCGGTTCTTCACGTGTGCCAGTTCGTGCGCCATCACGCCTTCCATCTCTTCATACGTCAAGAGCCGCAGCGCGCCCTGCGTCACGGCCACGGCCGCGTGCTGTGGATTGCGGCCGGTGGCGAAGGCGTTGGGCGCCTGTTGCGGGCAGATGTAGACGCGCGGCATGGGCAGGCCGGCGTTATTGGCGAGCTGGCGGACCATGTGGACCAGGTCCGGCGCGGACTGTTCGTCGACTTCCTGGCCGCGCATGGCGGCGATCGCGATCTTGTCGCTGAAGAAGAACGCGATCAGGTTGCCGATGCCGCCGAGCAGGAAGGCGATGATGACGCCCCCCGTGCCCCAGTACGAACCGATCAGCAGGATCAGCCCGAACATGGCGCCCAGCAGCAGGGCGGTCTTGGTGTTGTTCCAGAATCGGGTCATGGTGGAAACTCCTCGATGCGGCCCGGGTCGGCGCGGCGGGTGGGGTCGTGGCTTGTGCGATAGATCGGCCGACCTGCGAACCGGGCGTTGAATGATATGCAAGCGGTGTGCCGCGCGGGCGGTGCGGCGGCGGGGTGAGGGGTGATATAAATCGTGCCTGACGATGATTTTGCGTCGGCGTTGGGCAGGGCGACGGCGAGCGTGCAGCTTCGGCCTGCCGGAAGGGCAGGTCGCGGCGGGTGATGGCAGGGGCGCGGCTCACTCGACGAAGGCGTGGTAGATCGCCCGCACCGTCGCCTCGAAGTCGTCCGCCGCGACGCCGACGATGATGTTCAGCTCGCTGGCGCCCTGGTCGATCATGCGGATGTTGATGCCCGCCGCCGCCAGCGAGCCGAACAGCTTCGCCGCCATGCCCGGCGTGTGGGCCATGCCCCGGCCAACGGTGGCGATCAGCGCCATGTCGGGAAACGTTTCGATGGCGTCGGGGTGACACTCGGCCCGCAACTGCTCCAGGATCGGTTCGAGCTTGCCTTCCACCTCCGCGTCGGCGACGACGATGCTCAGCGTGTCGATCGACGAGGGCATGTGCTCGAAGTTGACGTCGTTGGCCTCCAGCACCGTCAGCACGCGCCGGCCGAAGCCGAGCTCGGCGTTCATCATCGCCTTCTCCAGCGCGATGACGGTGAAGTCCTTGCGCCCCGCGATGCCGGAGATTTCACCGCGCACGGTGCGGATGCGCTCGCCGTCGCCGCGGAAGATGGTGGTACCGGGCGCGTCGGGTTTGTTGGTGTTGCGGATGTTGACCGGGATGCCGACCTCGCGCACGGGAAAGACCGCCTCGTCGTGCAGCACGGTCGCGCCCATGTACGCCAGCTCGCGCAGCTCCTTGTAGGTCAGGCTTTCGATGATGCGCGGGTTGTCGACGATGCGCGGGTCGGCCATGAGCAGGCCGTCGACATCGGTCCAGTTCTCGTAGACGCTCGCCGCCACGCCGCGCGCGATGATCGCGCCGGTGACGTCCGAGCCGCCGCGGCTGAAGGTCTTGACGCGCCCGTCGGGAAGCTGGCCGTAGAAACCGGGGATAACCGCGTGATCGACGCTGGCGAGGCGCTGCTGCACATGGTCGTAGGTGCGCCGCTCGTCCAGTCGGCCGCGCTCGTCGAAAAAGATCAGCTCGGCCGCGTCGATCATCTCCCAGCCGAGCAGTTCCGCGATGACCAGCGCGTTGAGATACTCCCCGCGGCTGGCGGCATAGTCCGGCTCGCCGCCGTCGTGACTGACCGAGGCGATGTGCTGCTTGATCTCTTCCAGCGGCCCGGCGATGTCCAGCCCGCGCCCCAGCTCGGCGACGATCTGCTGATATCGCTCGCTCACCAGCGCGAACACGTCGTCGAACGGCAACCCCTGCCGCGCGTGCTCGTGGCAGAGGTAGAGCAGGTCGGTGATCTTCTGGTCGTCGCCGTGCCGCTTGCCGGGCGCCGAGGGCACGACGTAGCGCCGCTGCGGGTCGGCCGCGAGGATGCGGCGCACCTTGTCGATCTGGCCGGCGTCGGCCAGCGACGAGCCACCGAACTTGCACACCTTGGTGGTCATGGGACGTTGCTTCCGTTGCGGGGCGGGCGAATCGAGCAGATTAACGCCACGTCGCGCGGTGTGCCAGTGGCCCGCGGTTCAGGATCGCGCGGCCGCCGGCCCCCCGCCTCGACAAACCGCCGATCATGCCTATACTCTCCGGCGCGAGCCGCATCAGCCGGCTCGCCCCCACGCGGCCGTGGCGGAACTGGCAGACGCGCATGGTTGAGGGCCATGTGGGGGTGAAACCCCGTGGAGGTTCGAATCCTCTCGGCCGCATTTCAGGGTCTGGGGTCTAGGGTCTGGGGTCTGGGCCGGAAGCGAAATCCCAGACCCTGGACCCCAGACCCTAGACCCCACCCATGCTTCGCGAACTGCACATCTCCAACCTCGCGATCATCGAGGACGCCGCGGTCAGCTTCGACCCCGGCCTCAATGTCTTTACCGGCGAAACCGGGGCCGGCAAGAGCCTGATCATCGGCGCTTTCGAGATCCTGCTCGGCCTGCGCACCGCCGGCGACATGGTGCGCCCTGACACCGACGAAGGCCGCGTCTCCGGCGTGTTCGAACTGCACGACGCCGAGACCGCCGACGCCATCGGCCAGGTCGACGACCAGTCCCTCGAAGCCGGCGAGCAACTGCTCATCACCCGCAAGCTCTTCGCCTCCGGCCGCTCGAGCGTGTCGGTCAACGGCCAGCCCGCGACCACCCCCATGGTCAAGCAGGTCGGCCAGCGCCTCGTCGACATCCACGGCCAGCACGATCACCAATACCTGCTCAAGCCCGCGCACCAGGTGCTCATCCTCGACGACTTCGCCGGCTGCGCTGACCAGCGCCAGCGTTTCGCCGAGACGCTGCGCAAGCTGCGCGAGCTGCGCCAGCAGCAGGAAGAGCTCGCCGCCAGCCGCAACCTGCGCCGCCAGCAACTGGAGCTGTACGAATTCCAGGCCGACGAGATCGACCGCATTGACCCGCAGCCGGGCGAGCTGCCCGAATTGCAGGCGCGCTACCAGGTGCTCAGCAACCTCCAGCGCATCAAGCGCGACGCCGGCTCGGCGCACTCGGCGATGTACGAGGCGGAAGGCTCCGTCGTCGAGCGTTTGCAGATCATCGTGCACCTGCTCGGCGACCTCGCGGAGCTGGACGAATCACTCGACAACGTGCGCCAGCAGGTCTACGACGCCACCGCGTCACTGGAGGAAGCGGCCTTCGAGCTGAACCGCTACGTCGATCGACTCGACGACGATCCAAGCGAGCTGGCGGAAGTGGATGATCGGCTGAACGAGCTGAATCGCCTCGTGCAGAAGTACGCGCACGAAACCGGCACCGCCACAAGCGACGACGCCATCGAGCCGGTGCTTGCTTACCGCGAGCAGATCGGGAGCGAGATCGAGCGGCTGCGCGGCGAGGACAAGGGCCTGGCCGGCATGGACCGCGAGATCGCCGCGCTGCGCCGCGAGCTGCGCACCATCGGTGAATCGCTCAGCAAGGCACGCCAGGCCGCGGCGAAGAAGCTGCGCCCACTCGTCGAAGCGCAGCTCAAGGAACTGGGCATGAGCGAAGCGCGCTTCGAAGTGCAGTTCGAGGCGCTCGATCCGGAGGATGAGGATGCGCTGCCCGCCAGCGGTCTCGATCAGATCGAGATGATCGTGCAGACCAACCCGGGCCAGAAGATGCAGCCGCTGCGCAAGATCGCCAGCGGCGGCGAGATGTCGCGCATCATGCTCGCCTTGAAGTCGATCCTCGCCGGCAGCGACCGCATCAGCGTGATCGTATTCGACGAGATCGACGCCAACGTCGGCGGCCGCCTCGGCAGCGTCATCGGCCTGAAACTGCGCGACCTCGCCCACGGCCTCACGCCCGCCAACAACGGCGCACCAAAACGCACCCGCACACGCAACACATCACCAAATCGCCAAATCACCAAATCGCCAAATCACCAGGTTCTCTGCATCACGCACCTGCCGCAGATCGCCGCCTACGCCGACCAGCACCTGCGCATCACTAAGCAGATCGTCGGTCAGGGCAAATCGCGCCAGACGCGCACCAGCGTCGCGCCGCTCACCGGTACCGAGCGCATCGAGGACTCGCCGAGATGATGGCCGGCAAACAGGCCACGCAAACCACGCGCAAACAGGCGCGCGAGATGCTGGAAGCGGCGGCGGTATAAAACGGAGGTCGATCACGAGTTCCGCTACGAAGCCATCGCCTCATCGATCTTGCAATGGTCGAAAAGAAACTCTGGTCGCAAAAATTTGGCTGGATCAAATCAAGACGGGTTTTTCAGTGCATCCGAGCAGACCTCTCGGCAAGTTCGCCACGAATCACCCCATGCCTGTCGCAGATTCGCAGTGGTTACCAGTTTAAAGGTGAACATCATCGTGAAGGTCAGAACAGCGAGTGCGACAAACACCAGCAGCGTCCCAACGATGCAGAGCAGGATGTCAGCGAGCCATCCAGGCATGAGGTGTGCTTACTGGTTGAGGAGAAACCGTGAAGGAGCATCGATAGGTACGCGGCCAAGCGACGATTGGCGGCAAGCAATGCGGGCGAGAGGACTCGAACCTCCACGGGTGTTACCCCACCAGGACCTAAACCTGGCGCGTCTACCAGTTCCGCCACGCCCGCG
>JBMCXL010000254.1:0-5053 GCA_048621015.1 Phycisphaeraceae bacterium | reverse complement strand
GAAGCTCTACTGGACCGACATCCCCACCGGCCGGCTGTTCCGTTACGACCCGGCCAGCGACCAGGCGGAGCAGATCTACGAAGGCCGACCCGTCGGCGGGTTCACTTTTCAAGAAGACGGGGCGCTGCTGCTGTTCCGCGATCACGGCAACGTCGTCGTCTGGCGCGACGGCAAAGAGGTGCGCACGATCATCGACGAGATTCCCGACGAGCGCGGCACGCGCTTCAACGATGTCTTCGCCGACCCGGAAGGGCGCGTCTTCTGCGGCACGATGCCCCTGCCGGAGCAGCGGGCCGGTCGCCTGTATCGACTCGACCCCGACGGCTCATGCCACCTGCTGCTCGAAAACATCGCCTGCTCCAACGGCATGGACCTCACCCCCGACGGCACGCAGTTCTATTACACCGACAGCGGCGCGCGCACCATCTACCTGTTCGACTACGACCGCGCCACCGGCAACCTCACCAACCAGCGCCCGTTCCTCGAAGTCCCCGAAGACGCCGGCCTGCCCGACGGCATGACCGTCGACGCCACCGGCGACATCTGGAACGCGCGCTTCAACGGCGGCTGCGTCTGCCACATCACCGCCGACGGCAGCCTCGCCGAGAAGATCGACCTGCCCGCGAAGCAGATCACCAGCCTCATCTTCGCCGGCGACGATTACACCGACCTCTACATCACCTCCGCCGGCGCTCAGAACAAGCCCGACACCGGCGCCCACGCGGGCGCCCTCTTCCACTTCCGCCCCGGCGTCCAGGGCAAACCCGAGCACGCCTCGCGCATCGGGCTATAAGAAGTCAGCCACAGATGAACACGGATGAACACAGATAAAAAGACAGAAGAGAGGAGACACGAGCGCAGAATATGAAGCGACGCGACTTGTCGCGTTCTTTCTCTTCCATCTGTGTTTATCTGTGTTCATCCGTGGCTAAAAACTAATGCGCCGGCCGAATCTCCAACCGCCAGTCCACCGCCGCGGGGTCCGTCGCCTGTCCCTTCAGGTAGACCTGCGAGCGCGGCGGCAACGGCTCGAAGCGCCACTGCATGATCGGCCGCAGCGGCGTGCCCCGATCGTCGAAGAAGATGAACCGGTACTGCGCGCTCACCGACTTGTCGCTGCGCAAACGCACCGCCACCTCCACCGACATCGGCGCCTCATCGTCGCCACGCTCCACCACCGCCCTGCCCGACGACATGTAATCGCCCAGCCCCTCCAGCGCCGCGACCTGCGGATACGCGCCCTCCGGCAGCGGGTCCGGCCCCGCCGCGCCGGGCGCCTTGGTCGTGTCGCATCCCGTCATCACCAACAACGCCACCGCCGCCACACCCATCATCATCCATCCACGCATGATCGATCTCCTTTATGAAGCGACACGACTTGTCGCGCCTTTACCGTTGCGTCATCACCCCGGCCCTCACGCGCTCCGCCTCGCGCATCGCCTCCGCCACCGCCCTGCTGCGCGGCTCGTAGCGCCCATGCCGCTGACCGAACAACCGCGCAAAACCCGTCGTCCCCGCCAGCGGCGCCACCAGCGACCGCCCCCCTTCCAACACGTGCCGCCCCGCATAACCGCCCTGGTCCTCCGGGTCGAACACGATGCGCTCCGCCCGGTACAGGTCGCGCAACTCCGCGAGCGTGTTATTCCTCAAGTAACCCCACGCGCGATACGCCTCCAGCAACCGCTGCGTCGGCGGCCGCACGCAGTCGCCGCCGAGAATGTACGGCCGCTGCGGCCCGGGCGCCGCGCCGGTGCGCGGATTGCCGTAGAAAACCTCCCCGCTCCTCGCCCACGCGGGCGCCGCGCCACCCGGCGTGTGCAACAGGCGCACATAGCGCAACTGCGCCGCCGCCCCCGTCGGCGCATCCAGCCCGGCGAGCACCAAACGCGACCCCGGCACGCCTTCCACCTGCAGCTCGATGCGCTGCCCCCGGTCGGAGACGTTCAACGGCACCACGTAAAACCGCTGCGGATAAACATCACAATAGCGCGTGTCGGCGCGCGCCCCCGCTTTCACGAGCACCCCCGCCGCCATCGCGCCGAGGCCTGCCAGCACCGCCGCGTCACTGTCGTGCCGCGCCCCGACGTGCGCGGCGATCGCTCCGCCGTGAAGCAGTCCCGTGCCGACGATGCTCTTGGCGATGCGGATGTCCTCGAGGTTGCGCCACATGTGATCCGCCGCCATCGTGTTCACGTCGAGCACCTGCGGATAGGTGCGCCGCCCGTGCTCGTCGACGCGCACGATCAGCGGCGCCCCGTCGCTGCGCATGCGCGCCCGAAAGCGCGCCAGCGCCCCGTCCGGCCCGTACGCCTCCTTGCGCGGCCCGAGGCCGTAGCTGACCACCAGCACCGTGTTGTACTCGCCGAGCTGAAACGTCTGCATCAGCGCATCCAGCGCGGGGTCCAGCTCCGCGACGCGGTTGAAATTGTCCGACGCCTCCTCCGCCCGGCCGAGCTGCTGGTTGGCGATGCCGTTGAGCAGGTAACCGAGCGTGAAGTTCGAGTCGCGCACGACGTAGCCGTGATCGAGATAGTCCGCCGCCGCGCGCGCTTCGCTTTCACTGGCGCCGCGCGCCCGGGCGCGCTCGTAGCGCAGCGACTGGCGCGCAATGGCGTAGCTGTCCAGCCGTCGGCCGCCGCGGTCCTCGCCGAAGTCGCGCAGGTTGAACAGCGCGTTGTTCGCCGCGGCGCGCGCGTTGTCCCAGCTTCCCAGCTCCGCCTGGGCCATGCCGTAGTACGCCATCGCCAGCGCCTGCTCGAACGGCTCGCCCTTCCAGAGACGCACGCCTTCGTGCAGCACCACCGCGTCGACCGTCTTGTCCGCGTTGATCCCCTGCGTGCGCAGCACGTCGTACACCTGCTCGTACACCGTCTGCGCCGATTGCGGATAACCATCCGCCAGCGTCAGCGCGCCGAGGCGCATGCGGTCGAGCAGGTAGCGCCGATCGCCGCGGTCGTCGGTGAGCTTGTCGCGCATCTCGAGGCGCGCGTCGTCGAACTCGCCCAGCGCCAGCGACTGGTACGGCGTCTGCATCTTCGTGCCGCACCCGGCCAGCGCGGCCGCCAGTAGTGCGAGCAGCGGGAGAAAACGGCTCAATCCCATATGTGCCCCAGCGCCTGGCGCTTGAACTCGAAGCGATCGCTCCACACCGGCTCGCCCGTGGCCAGTTCGAGCATCTGAAACTCACAGTAGTACAGGTCCGTGCGCGCTTCCGCCGAGGCGCGCGTGACCGAACGGAACGTCGCGGTCAACGTGTGCGTCGGCGCGCTCCGCTGCGGCGATGGATCATCACCGCCGAGCGTACCCGTCTCGTCCAGGCGATCGCGCAACCGTGCCGAAGCCTCCGGCGGTAGCACGAAACGCATGTTCTTGCTGTCCCAGAGCGCCCGCAACGGTGTCGAGCCACGCAGCCGCGCCATCACCATCCACTGCTCGGCGTCGGTCATCACGTCGCTGGTCAGGTTGCGCACCTTCTCCATCGACACCACCCACGGCGGACTCCCCGGCCCGCGCTGCGCCAGCGCCTCACTGTGCACCAGGCTCTGCGCCATCACGGAGGCCATCTCCTGAAAATCGTCGACCGTCATGCGCGTCGAGCGCGGCGGGTTCTGGCAACCGGCAAGGACCACCGCAAGCACCAGCACAGGCACCGCGGTTAAACACGAATGTTGAATGGCGAATATCAAATGCCGAAAGAATGTCGAATGACCAATGCCCAAGCGCGTCGGCCCTCTCAACCCCCCTCCCTTGAGGGAGGGGCCAGGGGAGGGTGAAAGCTCGAAGTTCGGCAGCGCTTCGTAAAAGCCAGCGCGACGGGTGTTCAAGCCCTCACCCCCTCCCGACCTCCCCCTCGAGGGGGAGGGGTTGAAACTGGCGGATTGGACATTTGTCATTCGTCATTGGCACGTTCATTCGACATTCGTGCATTGGACATTCGCCATTCCGCATTCAATCCGAATCGCGCTTCGTCTCGTACATGAACTGCGCCACCAGCTCGTTGCTGGCGAAGTGCGTGAGCTGCACATCCATGTAGTAGAGGTTCACCGAGCCCCGGCCGACGCGGTAGACCGTGCCGTTGAGCGCGTAGGTCGTTTCGGGGTCGTAAGCGTCGGGTCCGGTCGTGCCGTCCTCGCGCGCCACGCCCTCGCGCTGGGCGAGATCGAGCATGCGGCCGCGGCGCTCGACGAAGCGCAGCTTCTCCTGCGTCGGCGGCTGGTTGTTCAGCCGGTTGCGCATGCGGTGCATCATCATCTCGAAGTCGTTGGTGGAGACGACGCCGGTGTTGTTCTCGATGTCGCCGAGCACGACGGTGACGCGCTCCTCGGTGTCGCGCACGCGCGGGATGCCGGCGATGTCGGCGGCCATCTCCTCGGCGACCTGGTCGCTGAACTCGATCAGCGCCCCGGGCAGGATGCGCCCGCTGCGCGCCTCCTCGGTGGTGACGTCGGTCATGCCCACGCGCCCCGCCCGCGCGCCGCGCGGCGGGTTGTCGCAGGCCGCCAGCACCAGCGACAGGCCCAGCGCGGCCAGGCTGAGCGTGAGGCGAAAGACGGGGACGGTCCGGCGGTTCGATCCGGTGGACATCGGCATGGGAGGCGCTCCGTGTGGCGGGGTGGGGGGAATGCGGACGCCAACCGCAGCGGCGCCGCCGGGTGGAGATTCTATGTCAGAACAACGCCCCGATGCGCCCGCGTATTGCCCCTCACCACCGCATCCGCCCGCCACCTGTCGCCCCCCTGCGACGCCGAATGTTGATTCACCGCAACACACCGCAGAGCCGGCACCTCGCCCCGGCATGATTCACACCCTGCTGGATCGCCCTCAGCCCGCAATTTGCCGTTCAATTCCGCCCACCGCGCCGCGTGGCGCGCCGGTTGCATGCTCCCCGTTCGACGCAGACGCAGCGCGGCCGCCCGGATGGGAACAGACGCCCGAGACGCCCGGCACACCGCGCCAAGTCGAGAGGGACGACGTCGACGGACGGGCCCGACGGAGGGGGGCCCGTCCGCGGCGCATTTGCCGCTCGGAGGGAGCGGCTGCGAACGGTCAGCCG
>JBMCXL010000253.1:0-5056 GCA_048621015.1 Phycisphaeraceae bacterium | reverse complement strand
ATGTAGAGGTCGACGCCGCCGTGGGGCGCGGGGGTGAGGTATCCCGGGGAATCGCTGCGCTCCTCCCGGGGCTTTGCGGGGGTCATCCAGTACGCCTCGGCCTCTTCACCGATGAAGCGCTCGTCGTTGCGCGGATCGCAGAAGCGCAGGTAATACCAGCACGAGCCGGCCCACTGCGGCATCGTGTTCAGTTCGCGCACGCAGCGCTCGCCGGATTTTTCGACGTATTTCCATTCGTCCGGCGCGCGGTCGAGTGGCGGCTTGGGCACTTCCGCGTCACCGCTTTCGTCGCTGGGCGCGGGGCGGAAGTCGGTCATCTCGGGCAGTTCGACCGGCAATTCGCTCTCGTCCAGCGGCAGCGGGCCGCGCGTGGGCGAGTGGACGATGGGGAACGGTTCGCCCCAGTAGCGCTGGCGCGAGAAGAGCCAGTCGCGCAGCTTGTACTGCACCTGGCGCTGGCCGATGCCTTTGCCTTCGAGCCAGTCGGTGATGGTGCGCTTGGCGTCGGGGGTGAAAAGGCCGTTGAGCGAGATTTCCTCGTTGGCGCTGTTGATGTTTTCGCCTTCGCCGGTGAACGCGCTATCGAGAGTGTCGGAAGGCTCGGCGTCGGGGTCGCGCAGCACGTCGGCGGGCTGAACGACGGCGCGGATGGGCAGGTCGTTCTGTGTTGCGAACTCGAAGTCGCGCTCGTCGTGGGCGGGGACGGCCATGATCGCGCCGGTGCCGACGTCCATCATGACGTACTCGGCGATCCAGATGGGGATGCGCTCGTTGTTGACGGGGTTGATCGCGTAGGCGCCGGTGAACACGCCGGTTTTGGTTTTGCCCTCCGCAGCGCGGTCGAGCGCGGTTTTCCGCACGGCCTGATTGCGGTATTCGTTCACCGCGGGGTACTGCTCGCCGGTGGTAATCGCGTCGACCAGCGGATGCTCCGGCGCGAGCACCATGTAGGTGGCGCCGAAGAGTGTGTCGGGGCGCGTGGTGAAGACGGTGATGGTTTCGGTGTCGTCGGCGTCCGCGCCCCCCGTCGGAGACGGTGGGCGTTCGAGGGGGAACTCCACGCGCGCGCCTTCGCTGCGGCCGATCCAGTTGCGCTGCATCTGTTTGATCGGTTCGGGCCAGTCGACGGGGTCGAGGTCTTCGATGAGACGCTCGGCGTACGCGGTGATGCGCAGCATCCACTGCTTGAGCGGGCGCTGGTAGACCGGGTGGTTGCCGCGCTCGGAGCGGCCTTCGTTGGTGACCTCCTCGTTGGCCAGCACGGTGCCGAGCGCGGGGCACCAGTTGACGGGCACCTCGGCGAGATACGCGAGCCGGTATTCATCGATCAGGTGGCGTTGCTGCTCGGTTGTCAGCTCATGCCACTTGCGTGCGCCGACGGGGCCGCCCGCGACCGGTTGAATCCCACCCGAGGCGCCCACGGGCAGCAGTTCGCCGTCGGGGCCGATCTCGTACTCGCCGTTGCGCAGTTGCTGCTCGAGTTCGCTGACCGGTCGGGCGATGTTGGCGAACGGGTCGAACCAACTGTTGTAGAGTTGCAGGAAGATCCACTGCGTCCACTTGTAGTATTCGACGTCGGTGGTGGCGAGCTTGCGGTCCCAGTCGTAGGCCATGCCCAGGCGCTGGAACTGCTGGAGCATGGTCTGGATGTTGTTCTCGGTGGTTTCGCGGGGGTGGACGCCGGTCTCGATGGCGTACTGCTCGGCGGGCAGGCCGAAGGCGTCGAAGCCCATGGGGTGCAGCACGTTCCAGCCGCGCATGCGCTTGTAGCGCGCGACGATGTCGGTGGCGATGTAGCCCAGCGGGTGGCCGACGTGCAGGCCCGTGCCGGAGGGATAGGGGAACATGCCCAGGACGTAGAACTTGGGCTTGTCCGCGCTGAAGCGTTCTTCGTCCGGGTTGGGGGCGTGGAAGGTCTTGTGCTGGGCCCAGTGCTGCTGCCAGCGGGGCTCGATCTGGTTGGGGTCGTATTTCATGTCGGCTTCAGGATATGCCGGGCGGGGGCGGTGGACAAAGGCGGGAGGAATGGTGGATGGCGGATGGCGGATGGATTTTCGCCACAGACGCTGACGAATGAGAGATCGGGGCTGGTCACGCTGAAAGTCAGCAGGCCATATCTCGCGCGGCGAAGCTTGAACAGAACCATCCGCCATCCGCCATCCACCATGCTCAAAACGTCAGCATCGCGCCGAGGTAGAGCTGCGCCCAGTCGCCGCCGTCGTTGCGGTCGCTGGTGCTGGCGTTGGAGATGTGCATGTAGCGGGCGCCGCCCATGAGGCGCAGGCGGTCGGCCAGGCGGAGCGTCCCGCCGATGCCGGCCATGAGTCGGAAGTTGTGGTGGCTGTCGGAAGGGAAGTTGGTGGTGGCCTGCTGGAAGCCGGCGCCGCCGTCGATGTATAAGGTCCAGTTGTGGTCGTCGTCGTGAAACAGGTGGTCGCGCAGGAGCAGGTCGAATCCGCCGACGCCGCCGTCGTCGTCGGTCTTGGAGTCGACCCAGCCGCCGATGCCTTCTAGGTTGATGGAGAAGTGATCTTCGAGGTGGTAGCCGAAGCCCAGGTGCGCGGTGGAGATGTAGCCGTGGTCTTCATCCATGGTCACGCCCGAGCCGTAGAGCTGGAACGTCCAGCTCTCCTTGGTGAAGGGGTGGCGGGGGCGCTCGTCGGCGGCGCGTTGATCGATCGGGGGTGCGGGCTCGGTGGAGGTGTTTTGTGCCAGTGAATGGTCGAACGGATCGGCCGCGTCGATCGGCGCGGCGGCGCCCAGCATTGTCAGCAGCGCGATGAACGCGAGATGATGCCCCATGGCCGTGCCTCCCTTGCAAGTGTCCCCCGGTCGCGGCCCGCCTGTCCTCGGCCGGGCGCGGCGATATGATAGCACGAGCGCGCCGCCGCGTAACGACCGATCCATTCATCCACCTGCGAGCCAGGGCAACCGTCATGACTGCCAGCACGTCCGCCAGCAAACCGTCTCGCGTCAACCTCATCGACTGCTCCCTCCGCGACGGCCACCAGTCGCTGCTCGCCACGCGCATGTCCACCGAGCAGTGCATGCGCGTGCTGCCGATTCTGCGCGACTCGGGCTATCGTATCCTCGAACTCTGGGGCGGCGCCACGCTCGACTCGGCCCTGCGCTTTACCGGTGACGATCCGTTCGAACGCCTCGAAACCTTCCACCAGACACTCGACGAAGCGCCGCACCACATCCAGATCCGCGCCCTCTGTCGGGGACAGAACCTGTTCGGCTACAACCCTTACCCCGACAACGTCGTGGTGGAATTCCTGAAGGAAGCGGTGCGCACCGGCGCCGACCGCATGCGCGTGTTCGACGCGCTCAACGACTACCGCAACCTCGTCACCGCCATCATGGCCACCAAGACCTTCAATGGCCACGCCGAGGCGGCGATGAGCTACACCACTTCCCCCGTGCACGACAACGAGCACTTCCTCAACTTCGCCCGCCGCGCGCTCGATGCCGGCGCCGATTCGCTCGCGATCAAAGACATGGCCGGCCTGTTGCACCCCGCCGACGCCTGGGCGCTCATCGAGGCGATCCGCGACGAGTTCCCAAGCGCCGAGCTCACCCTACACAGCCACGACACCAACGGCCTTGCCGTCGCAAGCTACGTGGTGGGCATGATGGCCGGCATCGATCATCTGGACACCGACTATGGTCCCATGGCCGGCGCTACCGCGCAGCCGCCCGCCGAGTTGATCGCCTTTTTCGCCAAAGCGCTCGGCGTCGAGATCAACGTCGACATGTCCACCTCGCCGCAGATCGACAGGGAGCTGCGCCAGATCCGCCATGAGCTGAAGGACGTCGACAAGGATCCCGACCACATCGCGCAACCCTGGCCGACCGAGCCCACCGATGAGCAGAAGCGCGCGATCGATCAGGTCATCGAGCTGCTCGCGACCAAAGACCGCGCATCATGCGACAAGGCGCTGGGCATCATCGAAGAACAGATCATGGTTCCGCAGGGCTATCCGGCCGTGGACAAGGCGCAGCTCGACTCGCAAATCCCCGGCGGCATGCTGTCGAACCTGCACAACCAGCTCAAGGAGCAGGACAAGCTCGACATGATGCCGCAGATCCTCGAAGAGGTGCCGCGCGTGCGCAAAGCCGCCGGCTACATCCCGCTGGTCACGCCCACCAGCCAGATCGTCGGCACGCAGGCCGCGTTCAATGTCATGCAGGGCGAGCCGTACAAGTTCGTCAGCGAGCCGTTCCGCGACGTGATGATGGGCAAGTACGGCAAGCTCCCCGGCCCGCCCGACCCCGACGTGCTCAAGAAAGTTTCCAAGGGCGAACAGCCCTACACCGGCCGACCCGCCGAATATGTCGAAAAGGTCGAGCTCGAAAAGGTCTTCCAGGAAAACAAGCAGCTTATCCAGTCGCACCGCGACCTGCTCCTGCTGCTGCTGTTCCCCGGCCCCGCCAAGCAGTTTCTCAGCAACCGTGCCGAAGCCACCATGGCATGATTTTCTTTCTCGGTGCGCCCACCGGCCTGGTCGCTTAAGCGACCAGTTCGCCGCGCATGAGTTGGATGAGTATCTGTCATCCGTCCTCGGGACAACCGTTCGACGATCCCCCCTCACCAATTCGCAAACCGCGCCGCCATCACCATGCGCCACAGCAGCACGATGTAAACCGCCAGCACCGCGACATTCGCCGCCACCACCGCCGCGCCGATCCACTCGAATCCGATCCATGCGCGCGCCACGTCCTCCAGCAACGTCAGCACCGCGAGCAGCAGCCAGTTCCCCGCCGTCCATGCGATCAGCAGCGCGCTCAACGCACACGCGCCCTGGCACGCCACGTGCATCAGCGGAAACATCGCCAGCCGTGTCGTCATCGACCCCACCAGGCTCGCCATCGCCAGCGTGAGCCCGACCGTCCCCACCGACGCCACCGCGCCCAGCACCAGCGCATCGCGCACACCGATCCACCATCGCATCCCCGTCATCCCCGTCAGCGCCACCACGCCCGCCACGCACACCAGCCCCACCATCACCGCATTCACCACCAGCAACCAGCGATGCCCCCCTTCCGGGTGCAG
>JBMCXL010000252.1:0-5063 GCA_048621015.1 Phycisphaeraceae bacterium | reverse complement strand
GTCGGCTCATCGGCGATCAAAAGCGACGGCCGACACGACAAGGCCATCGCGACCATCGCGCGCTGCCGCAGCCCGCCGCTCATCTCGTGGGGATATTGATCGAACCGCCGCACGGCGTCGGGGATGCCGGCCCGGCTCATCATGTGGATCGTGTGCTGACGTGCAGCGCTTCGCTTCAGCTTCAAATGCAGCCGCACGGCCTCGGCGATCTGGCTGCCGACGGTATGCACGGGCGAGAGCGAGGTCATCGGCTCCTGAAAGATCATCGCGATGCGGTGGCCGCGGATGCGCCGGATCGTCTCGCCGTCCTCGGGCAGTTTTGTCAGGTCGAGCGTCTTGTCACCACGATCGTTGAACAGGATCTCGCCGCTGACGATGCGGCCGGGTTTGGGAATCAAACGCAGCACGGAGAAGGCGGTCTGGCTCTTGCCGCAGCCGCTCTCGCCAACCACCCCGAGCGTCCTGCCGCGCGGCACGTCCAGGTCCACGCCATCGACCGCGCGCACCGTGCCGTGGTCGAGTTGAAAGTGCGTCTTCAAGCCGCGGATGCGCAGCACCGTGTCGTCGGCGGCTGCTTCATTCGCCGGCGCTCCGGGTCGCATGATGGGTGTGCTGCTATTCATGGAACGCTTCTGCTCTACTTGGCGTAAGGGTCCGCCGCGTCGCGCAGACCGTCGCCGACGAAATTGAACGCCAACACGGTGAGGATCACAAAAAATACCGGCGTTAACAGCCAGGGGTGGAACGACAGTGCCTGCACGTTCTGCGCTTCCTGAAGCAGCACGCCCCAACTCGTCGCCGGCGGGCGCAGGCCCAGGCCCAGGAAGCTCAGCGCGGTCTCGGCCAAGATCATGGCCGGCACGCTCAGCGTCAGTGAGACGATGATGTGACTGGCGAACGCCGGCAGCAGGTGGCGGAACATGATCCGCGATTCGCTCGCTCCCGCCAGCGCCGCGGCCACCGCGTAATCTTCCTCGCGCAGCGAAAGGATCTTGCCGCGCACCTGGCGCGCCAACCCCGTCCAGCCCAGGAACGACAGCACCACCGTGATCCCGAAGTACACCTGAAGCGGCGACCAAGTCTGCGGCAGCGCCGCCGCCAGCGCCATCCATAGCGGAATCGACGGGAACGAGCGCAGCACCTCGATGCCGCGCTGGATCAGGTTGTCGATCCACCCGCTGTAGAAACCCGAAATCGCACCGATCACCAGGCCCAGGATGAAACTGATGAACACGCCCACCAGCCCGATGGTCAATGAGATGCGAGCGCCGTAAAGGATGCGCGAAAACAGGTCGCGCCCCATCGAATCGGTGCCCAGCAGAAATAGCGTCGCATCGTCCCCGGCCACGCCAAGCAGGTGGATGTCCGTCTCGAAGAGGCCCCAGAACATGTACGGCTCGCCGCGCGCAAGAAGCTCGATCGGATACACGCGCGACGTGTCCTCGCGGTAGGTCTTCCGTCGCGTCTCGGGATGACGCTGCGCCTCCAGACCGTACACGAACGGCCAGCGCAAACCTCCTTCGCGGTCGAACACCTGCACCCGCTGCGGCGGCGCATAGGCGTAGCGCGTGTCCACGTGCTCCAGCGGATACGGCGCTAGAAACTCGCACACCGCCGCGACCCCGTAAAGCACGAGCACCACCGCACCGGCCCACACCGCCAGCCGGTGCTTGCGGAACTTGCGCCAGACGAGCTGCGATTGGCTGGCCGTCTCAGCGCCGTTCGCCTTGTCATCCTGTTGTTGCAGGTCGCCCATGAAACGTCACGCTTTACCGTTCGTACCGGATCCGCGGGTCCAGGCACATCAGAAGCAGGTCCGACACCAGCGTGCCCACCACCGTCAGCACACTCAGCATCATCACCATGCTGCCCGCCAGATACATGTCCTGGTTCATCAAGGATTGCAAGAGCAACGGCCCCGTCGTCGGCAGCCCCAGCACCACCGACACGATGATCTCGCCCGAAACGAGCGTCGGCAGCAGCCAACCCACCGTGCTCACCAGCGGGATCAGCGCCACGCGCACCGGGTACTTCACCAAAAGCTTCCAGCGCTTGAGACCCTTGGCCCGTGCCGTCACCACGTACTGCTTGCAAAGCTCGTCCATCAGATTCGCGCGCATGATCCGGATCAGCGAGGCCGTTCCCGCCGTGCCGATCACGATCACCGGTACCCAGAGATGGTTTAAAAGATCAATCACCTTGCCCGCTGACCACGGCGCGCCTTGGTAGGCGGGCGAGAAGAGTCCGCCCGGGCTCGTGCCGAACCATGCGTAGCCAACATACATGCATATCAGCGCCAAAAGAAAGTTCGGCACCGCCAGCCCGACATACCCGAGCAGCGTGAACGTGTGGTCCGCCCACGAATATTGCCGCGCCGCCGAATAGATGCCAATCGGGATCGCGATCACCCACGTGAACAGCAGCGCCACTACCGAGATCGCCAGCGTCAGCGCCAGCCGCTCGCGGATCAGCGACCACACTGGCCGATTCCACTCGAACGACTGACCCATGTCACCCCGCAGCAGCCCGCCCATCCATCGCAAGTATTGCCAGTGGAGCGGATCGTCCAGCCCATAACGCTGGCGCAGCGCGTTGATCTGCGCCATGTTCGCCTCTCCGCCGGCCTCCTCCATCGCCACCAGCATCGAGGTCAGGTAGTCCCCCGGCGGTAGTTGGATGATCACGAATGAAATCACCGACACCAGAAACAGCGTCGGGATCGACCAGAGGATGCGTTTCAGAACAACACTAAGCATGAACGCGATCGCTTTATCGAACTGGTATGTGAATTACACGACCGCGGTGCGCTGTGCAGTGTACCAGTCCGCGACCTTGTGCACCGCCGTGATCGTCTGATCGACATCCGTTTCCATCATGAACTCGTTGATCCCGAAACGCACCGCACGCTCGGTGAGCGTTTCCGCGGTCGGACAGGACTCGGGCGCGAAGCGACCCGGCACCAACCCCGGCGGCCGGTAGCCGGCGAAGGCGCTGGGCTCTTCGTTCAAACGAGCAAACAGCGGCCAGCGCATGATGTTTTTTACACCCGCGCCCGCCGGCCCAATCCCCTCGGCCCGAAGCGCGTCCGCGAACATCTTCGCATTCACAGTCAACACCTCTGGATCGATGATCAGCAGCCCGTGCCAGTAGGTGCACCTGCCGCCCACCGGCGATCGCAACATATTTACACCAGCCAGATCGTGGAGTGCGTCCGCGATCCGCTCGCCGATCTCGTGGCGCCGCCGTGTGATCGATTCGATGCGCTTCAACTGCTCCAGCCCGATGGCCGCGGCGATCTCGCTCAGACGATAGTTCATCGCGGGCGCCGTCGGCCGGTTCACACCGCTGTGCCGGTCGTACGATTTGTCCGCGAACTTGTCCGCGGCCGCGGCCAGTGATGCATGGTTGGTGATGAGCAGGCCGCCTTCGCCCACGCTCAGATGCTTGGATTCGTTCATCGAGAATGCGCCCGCGTCACCGATCGTGCCCACCAGCCGCCCGTTCCACTGCGCGAGCCAGCTCTGCGCGGCATCTTCCAGCACATGCAGGTTGTGCTTTTGCGCCAGCGCCGTGATGCCGTCCATGTCCGCCGGGCAGCCGTGATAGTGCACCGGCAGGATGGCGCGCGTGCGCGGGGTGATGCACGGTTCGATCGTTTCAGCGTCGATCATCGCCGTGTCCGGCTTTACGTCCGCGAACACGGGAACGGCGTCGAGCTGCATGATGCCGATGACGGTGCCGTGGTCGGTGACAGGCGTGGTGATGACTTCGTCGCCGGGCGCGATGCCCATCGCGGCGAGCGCGGTATGGATGGCCGCGGTGCCGGAGGAGGTCGGCACGGCATGCGCGATGCCGAACAGTTCACGGAAGCCTTGCCGCAGGCCGAGGATCGCCTCGCCCATCGCCAGCGGCAGTCGCGGACGGTCGGCGGTCAGCGCGCGGACGGCCTCGGCCTCGCAGGGCGGGTGTTTCGAGCCACGCCCCCAGGGCGCTGTCTTGATCGGCGATCCGCCATCGATCGCCAGCCGCTGTTCGCAGCGTTCGCTCATGGGGGCTCCTTCAGGTGGATTGGCCGAGGGGCGCCGGCTGCGCATGGGCCTGCGGGAGCGCGCCCATGCGGCGCAGCAGGTTCAGCCCGTTGTCGCGCATAAGCGGCTGGCGCACGGTTTCGTCGAGCCGGGCGCCCAGCGCCCAGCCGACCTGTGACGCGGCCGCGCGCACGCCGATATCGGTGCCGAAGAACACACGCGCCACACCGACTCGCTCGACCAGGTATTCGATGATGCCGTCGAGGTTGTTGGAGAAGGTGATCTCCAGCAGCACGTTTGGGCACGCACGGGCGACGGCGATGAAGTTGTCGACCGCCTCCCACGTGCGACCGGCGTGATAGAGCATCAGCGTCATGTCCGGATGTTTGCATGCAACGTCAATGAAAGCGTCGCGCTCGGCGTCGAAACACCGCGCGTGGGTGACGACCAGGCAGCGCCGCTCGTCGGCGAAGCGCCAGATCGGCTCGTAGCAGGCATCGTCGACCGGCGTCTGGTGCTGCACGGGGTGCACCTTGATCGCTTTCATGCCGAGCTGCTCGAAACAGCGCGTCAGCTCTTGAGTGATGTTCGGATCGCGCGGGTCCGCCGCGGCGAACGGGACGAGCCGGTCGGGATACTGGCGGACAGCCTCGGCGACCAGATCGTTGCCGCTCGGCCCGGTCCAGAGGCTGGAGATCCAGCACAGCGCGATGCCGGTGCGATCCATCTCCTCGACGAGCTGATTGGCGCCGGGGTATTCCTCGGTCGGTGCCACGTTCTCGCGCAGATGGCCGTGCACGTCCACGAAACCGTAGGGTCGGGTCAGCGCAAGGCGCTGCTTCGCGGGGTCGGCGGCCAACTCGTGCGGGGCGGCTTCGCGCTCCCCCAGCAGGCGCGCGAGATTGCCACCGGCGACCTGACGCTGTTCAGGCTCGGTCAGTTCGGAGAGTACGACCGCCGCGATGCCCGCGCCGGCTGACCCTTCCGGCAGGTGCGAGCCGAATACGATTTGATCGACACCGCACGCGTCGGCGA
>JBMCXL010000251.1:0-5069 GCA_048621015.1 Phycisphaeraceae bacterium | reverse complement strand
CGCTGGGCCAGTGGCCCTGGGTGTAGTCGGGGGGGGGAATGCGCGGCGGAGCCGCGTCGCTTCGTACGGGTTGTGGTGGGCGGACGGGGTCGGGGTGGGCGAAGCTGGTGACGTTGAAGACGAGGGGGAGGAAGGGGCGGTGGAATCCTTCGCTGTAGCCGACACTCATCGTGCCGACGGTGTCGCCGTGGTAGGCCTCGTGGAGGCCGATGAACTTGTGCTTGTCGGGTTGGCCGCGATGGTACCAGTAGCCGACGGCCATTTTGAAGGCGAGTTCGAGGGCGGTGGCGCCGGCGTCGGAATAGAAGACTTTATTCAGTGTGCCGGGGGCGCGCCGGGCGAGCATGGCGGCGAGCTCGATACTCGGCGGTGAGGCGAGGCCGAGCAGGGTGGAGTGGGCGATCTTGTCGAGCTGGTTGCGGATGGCGTTGTCGATTTCGGGCACGCGGTGGCCGTGGACGTTGCACCAGATGGAGGCCGCGCCGTCGATGAGGCGGTTGCCGTCGGTGTCGATGATGTAGGGGCCTTCGCCGCGCTCGATGATGGTGGGGGTGGTCTGGCGCCATTGGCGCATGGGGGTGAAGGGGTGCCAGACGTGCTGCTGATCGAGGCGGGCGAGGTGTTCGGTGCGGGCGGTGGTGGTGGGGGTGGTGGTTTCGCTCATGGCGCGGACAGGATAGCGGCTGTGTGGAGGGGGGAAAGCCGCGGGATGGCGATTCCTCGGCTTTGGTGGTGCGCGGGTGGGCAGTGGTTGATGGCGACGGGTTGGCCCGATCTGGCGCCAGTCCTATACTTGCGTTCGCATCTTCGCCGTCATTTTTCGCTTCGTTCGCCGCGCAGGCAGGAGTGCCCATCATGCCCAAGTACAGCACCTCGGACATCCGCAACGTCGCTCTGGTCGGTCACGCCGGGGCGGGTAAGACCACGCTTGTCGAAGCGCTCATGAAGACTGCGGGCGTGATCGGTGCGATGGGCGAGGTTGAGAAAGGCGATACCCTCTCGGACTTCACCGACGAGGAGAAAGAGCATGGCCACAGCCTCTACAACGCGATCGTGCACTGCGATTACGATGGGGCGCACATCAACCTGATCGACACGCCGGGCGCGCCGGACTTTCTGGGCCAGCCGATCACCTCGTTCCCCGGCGTCGAGACGGCGGTGGTGGTGATCGATGCGGCGGCAGGGATCGAGTCGGTTACGCGCCGCCTGTTTCAACGCATTCAGGAGCGCAAGCTCTGCTGCATGATCGTCATCAACAAGATGGACGCGGAGAACACCGACTTGCCCGGCCTGGTCGAGCAGATCAGGGAGACGTTCGGCAGCGGTTGTCTGCCGATCAACCTCCCCGCCCAGAACGGCAAGGCCGTGGTCGATTGCTTCTTCAACCCGTCGGGCGAGAGCGACTTCGGCTCGGTCGAGGCAGCGCACACGGCCCTGGTCGACCAGGTCGTGGAGGTCGACGAGGCACTGATGGAAAAATACCTGGAGCAGGGCGAAGTCCAGCCCGAGCAGCTTCACGAGCCCTTCGAGCAGGCGCTGCGCGAGGGCCATCTCGTGCCCATCTGCTTCACCGCCGCGCATCCGCACAACGACCCCGGCAACCCCGTGGGCATCGATGAGCTGCTGAACGTCTTCGTCAAGCTCGCGCCGAATCCGACCGAGGGCAACCCGCGCCCCTTCATCAAGGGCGAGGAGAACAACGGCGCCGAGTTCCACGCCGAGCCTGACCCGAAGGCGCATGCGCTGGCGCACGTGTTCAACGTGCGCATCGACCCGTTCGTCGGCAAGCTCTGCGCCTTCCGCGTGCACCAGGGCACGATTACCAAGGACAGCCAGCTCTACATCGGCGATCCGAAAGCGGGCGAGAGCAAGCGGCCGTTCAAGGTCGGCCACCTGTTCAAGATGCAGGGCAAGGAACACGCCGAAATTCCCGACGCCATCCCCGGCGACATCGCCGCGGTCGCCAAGGTGGACGAGATCCATCACGACGCGGTCCTGCACGATCACCACGACGAGGACCGCATCCACCTGCGCCCGCTCACGCTGCCGAAACCGATGCAGGGTCTGGCCGTCAGCCCCACCAAGCGCGGCGACGAGCAGAAGATCGCCGACGGATTGACCAAACTTCAGGAAGAAGACCCGACCTTCACCGTCACGCGCGACGCCACGACGAAAGAGACCGTCATCCACGGCCTCGGCGACCTGCACCTGCGCGTCATCCTCGAACGCCTCAAGCATCGCTACCACGTCGAGGTCGACACCCGTCCGCCCAAGATCGCCTACCGCGAGACGATCACCACCAACGCCGAAGGCCACCACCGCCACAAGAAGCAGACCGGCGGCGCGGGTCAGTTCGGCGAGGTCTACCTGCGCATCGAGCCGATGGAGCGCGACGCGGGCTTCGAGTTTTCCAACGATATCTTCGGCGGCGCCATTCCGAACCAGTTCATCCCGGCGGTGGAAAAAGGCGTGCGCGAGGCGATGGAGGAGGGCGCGATCGCCGGCTATCCGCTCCAGGACATCAAGGTCAGCGTCTATGACGGCAAGCACCACCCGGTCGACTCGAAGGAGGTCGCCTTTGTCACCGCGGGCAAGCGCGCGTTCCTCGATGCGGTGAGCAAGGCCAGGCCCGTGCTGCTCGAGCCGATGGTGGAGATGGAGGTGACCGCGCCCAACGACTACATGGGCGATATCACCGGCGACCTCTCCGGCAAGCGCGGGCGCATCCTCGGCACCGAGATGCTCGCCGGCGGACAGGCGATGATCCGCGCGATCGTGCCGCTCTCGGAGGTCAGCAACTACCAGTCGCAGCTCAAGAGCATGACCGGCGGCCAGGGCAACTTCACCATGGAGTTGAGCCACTACGATCCGGCGCCGAGTCACATCCAGGAGCAGATCGTCGCCCAGCACAAGCCCAAGGCCGAGGCTGCGGATTAAGCGCGTGCGCCGTCTGCAACCGTCAATCAGCGGGCGAAAGTGAAAATTTTTGGCCGGCTCACGCACGTCGTGCGCGAATCCGCCGCACACGGGTTCACACCACGCAGCGCTGCAACCGAATCGACGGCGCACCGCACCGCGCGTGCGGCGGCGCGGCCGCCGCACGCGCGGCGCGCTGCGCGCGCACCTTGTTGTGCATACTGCAATTACGCGCACTCGCCCATCGTCGCGACACACGCGCACCGCACCGCCCATCGCGGTGCGCGACGCGGGCCTGACGGTCATCGCGCACCGTGCGTGAACTGCGCAGTGACGGTGCGAAACGGCGGTTCGCCATGCGTTGCGGCGCATTCGATCGGCCGCGCACGCTCAAGCCCGCTGGTGGCATGCGCCGATAATTTCACAAACAGGTTGGATTTGCTGTTGACTCGTTTTCATGCCAGCCGTTACAGTTGTCCTCAAGCTCCGAGGGCTTACTCGAAAGGAAAGCCCATGGCTCGAAAGAAAGCGACACGGAAGAAGAAGGCCACACGGAAGAAGGCCACGCGTAAGAAGGCGACTCGCAAGAAGGCGACTCGCAAGAAGAAGGCCACTCGCAAGAAGAAGGCCACGCGTAAGAAGAAGGCCACTCGCAAGAAGAAGGCGACTCGCAAGAAGGCGACTCGCCGCAAGGCCACTCGGAAGAAGAAGAAGTAACGGACTGTTTCGTTCGCCGCGGTCGCGGCCCGATCGCGACCGCCGGCTCGCCGGCACCCCTGGTCGTTGCTCCGACGTTGACGGCCGGCCGGACGAGTCGAAATCCCGAACCGAGGCCCTTGGAGCTGAATTTCAAGAAGGCGTCCCCACGCGGGACGCCTTCTTCTTTTGGCAGAAGTCAGAAGTCAGAAGTCAGCAGTCAGGAGACAGAAGGCAGGAGAGCGGAAGCTCAGGTATGAAGCGACGCGACTTGTCGCGTCTCCTCCAGCAACACCTTCGCCGACACCGCCGCGAATCCCCGCCCCGCAAAACAGCCCGCGATCCGCTCGAACGCCGCACGCTGCCCCGCTCGCGCTTCGCCCTCCTCCATCAGCGGCCGCATCGCCTCCACCACCGGCGCCACCTCGCCGAAATGCGGCACCAGCTCCGGCACCACTCTTCCCAAACCCAGGTGCTCCCCAATCAAATTCGGCAGCGAAAACGTCCGCGTCGACACCAGCCAGCGCCCCAGCAGGTGCCACGACCATCGGCTCACGTTGTAAAGCACCACCATCGGCGCCCCGCGCGACGCCGCGTGCAGCGTCGCCGTCCCTGACACCACCAGCGCCGCGTCCGACCAGTCCAGCACCGCCGTCGCATCACCCGTCACGACGTGCATCCCTTCCGGCCAGTCGCCACCCGCCAACTCCGCGCGCAACTGCGCCTCACGCTGCGCATCACTCGCCGCCACGCACGCCACCATCCCCGGAAACTCGCTCCGCAGGATCTCCCACGCCGCCCGCATCGTCGGCCAGTTCGCCTTCACCTCCGACCCGCGCGATCCCGGCAGCAGCGCCACCTTTGGCTCGCCCGCGCGCGGCAGATCCGCATGCGCCCGCCGCACGCCCCCGGCGTTTCTTTCATCACCCCCCAAAGCCCGTGGATGGCGAGTCCGCGAGCCTTCCGCGGGGTCATCGCCATCGTTTTGAAACGCACCCTCCCCCAACTCATACAGCGGATGCCCCACAAACGTCGCCTCAATCCCGCGCTCGCGCAGCCACTGCTCCTCGAACGGCAGCAGGCACAGCACGTGATCGCTCAACCGCCGCAGCTTGTTCAACCGCCACGACGCCCACGCCCAGAGCTGCGGCATCACCAGGTGCACGATCCGCGCTTCCGGCGCCAAGCCGCGCGTCAGCCGACACACGCCCCAGTTCGCCGCCGGGCTGTCCACCGGCACCACCGCGTCCACCGCGTTCGCCGCCATCCATGCGCGCAGCCGACGCAGCCGCGCCCGGTGCGCCATCGCCTGCCGCACCGAGTCCGCCAGCATCACCGCCTCCCCCGTCGTGTGCTCGATCAGCTCCGCCCCCGCCGCCGCCATCGCCGGCCCGCCCATCGCGCAGAGCCGCACCTCCGGATGATGCCGCTTCAGTTCGCGCACCACCGCCGCCGCC